>JANYLF010000143.1 GCA_025357995.1 Acidimicrobiia bacterium
GGACCGCCGATCTCACGTCGGGGTATCGCGCATTCACTGCCGACTCCCTGCGCGCGGCCGACTACGCGTCGACCGAGGCAACGGGATACGCGTTCCAGATCGAACTCGCCCAGCGGGTGGCCGGCGCGCACGGTTCGATCCGCGAGGTGCCGATCGTGTTCCACGATCGCGCCGACGGAGAGTCGAAAATGTCGAGCCGGATCGCCGTTGAGGCCTTGGTCCTCGTCACGTGGTGGGGGCTTCGCGACCTCTGGCGACGTCGGGTGGGCCGCCGCGCATGACAGCCGCGTCACCGGAACCGTCGACCCGCCCACCGCTCGGCGCACGCGGCCAACACTGGTGGGCATTGGCCGCCTTCGTGGTGGCCGGTGCGGTGCTCCGTGTGGCGGGCGTGGGCGCGTCGCGCCTGAACTACGACGAATCGTTCTCCGCCATGGCCGGTCGTATGCCGCTCGGCGACCTTTTTCCGTTTCTCGCGCGGAACGATTCGCATCCACCGCTCGACTATCTCCTCCATCTTCCGCTCGCGCGTGCGGGCGTCAGTGAGTTCTGGTTCCGCATGCCGTCGGTGATCTGCTCCGTCGCCGCGCTCGCGTTATTCGCGTGGTGGATGCGCTCTTGGGGCCGCACCGGGATCATCGCCGCCGCGTTGATGGCAGTGAACGCGTTCCAAATCACTCACGGCCGCGAAGCGCGTATGTACGCCGAGCTCGAGCTCATCGGCGTCGGCGTCGCGATGCTCGCACTGGCGTGGTTCCGTCGACCGACTCGACGCCTCGCGGTTGCAATGGGCGCGCTCGTCTTCCTCGGCCTACTCACGCACGTGTCGATGTTCCTCCTTGCGGCGGGTTTGTTCACACTGCCGGGTCGGCGCACCGATCGTGAGGCGTGGTGGTGGCGCGGCGCGATCGTCGCGGCCGGCTTGGGTTGGGCCGCACTGTGGGGCAGCATCTTCTTGATTCAGGCCGGCGGTGGCCACTCCGGTTGGATTCCCCCGACCAGTGCAAGCACCCTCGTGACCGCCCTCGGCCACCTCGTGACCACGGCGCCGTTCCTCAGCGTTGCGGCCGTTGCGGTCATCATCGCCGGCGGCGTCGTGTTGAGTCGCCGGGATCGTCCGACCGCGCGAGTCTGGATCGCCTGCTTCGTAATTCCCGTAGGGATTGCGGCAGTGGCGGGCCTGGCGGAACCGGTCGTCCTCGACCGCACCTTCACCTTGTTTGCGTGGGCACCCCTCCTGGCCGTCGCGGTCGCCCTCGACGCGTTGTTGCGACGCTCGGCCGCGATCGGCGCCGTCGCGCTCGTGGGAGCCACCGCGGTCATGCTGCCCAGCTCGTTGGGCGTGATCAATCAAGCGACCGGACCCGACGCGCCGCTACGCGCCCTGGAACAACGATTGCGTCCGGGTGACATCGTGGCGGTGCGACCCCTGAGCAAAGCACCGGAACTTCAGTGGTCACTGGGCGTGCGCCACCAATCATCGGTCGTGCGCGTGCGAGTGCCGGGACTCAAGCACGCGTTTGGACTGCGCTACGGCAGCGAAAATGCCTCGGGCCGACTCTTGCTCCTGGATTGGAAGAACTACTCGGCTGCCACTGGTTCCAGGTCTGCCCTGGAATCGTGCGGCCACGCGTGGAGGTGGGGCAAGACCCACATTCAGTGTCTGGAAATCGGCAAGGCAGGGGACCGCGACGCCGCCCATGGCGGGCAAGACTCCAGGTCGTAACACCGCGCGGCCGCGATCACGCTCGCTCGTCGTCTCAGGAGATCCATGGACTGGTCGTTGTTCCACACCGTGAATTTGTGGTCGGCGGATTCGCCATGGGCGCACGGGTTCTTCCGTTCGTACGCGAACTACGGCATCGTCCTCTTCGGTCTTGGCCTCGCCGCGGCCGCGTGGATCGGCATTCGCGGCGACGCTCGGGTCCTGGCACGCACGGTGTGGACGGGTCTCGCAGCGGTCATCGCGTTGACGCTCAACCAGCCGCTTGCGGATCTCATCGACCGCGCGCGGCCGTTCGCGTCACACCGAGGCGTACTCGTGTTGGTCGACAAGTCGACCGACCCGGGATTCTTGAGCGATCACGCCGTGGTGACCGGGGCCGTCGCGGTCGGCTTGATCTTCGCAGTCCGACGGATCGGACTCATCGCGCTCGCCGGCGCGGTCCTCATGGCATTCACGCGCGTCTACGTCGGGGCGCACTATCCCGGCGACGTGGTGGCGGGCCTGCTCTTCGGTGGTGCCATCGTGGCGGCGGGGATCCCGCTCGCCGACCGTTACCTCACGCCGCTGTGTCGCCGCGTGAGCCAGACGCCCTTCGTCGCGAAGTTCGCTCGAACCTAGGGCGGATCAGGCCACGTACTGATCCGGGTCGGTCGAGAACTTCTCCGCGCAGCGGTCGGAACAGAACCAATGGTCAACGCCGTGATGCGCGACGCGCGCGGGCGCGTTCGCGGTCTGGACTTGCATGCCGCAGATCGGGTCGATCGCGTAGCCCGTGCCACCACCGAGGCGGGCACGGTTGCGGTAGAGCCAGTAGAGGTACGCGCCGACACCGAGGAATACGAAGTTGAGGTAGGTCGTGTAGTTCCAGTGGAAGCTGGCCTCCACCACAGTGTGCGTGCGATCGGTGGGCACGAGTCCGGCGGCGTCGAACAGCAGCTCGGTGATGAGCCCGGCCGCCGCCATGACGGCCCAGAACCAGATCAAGAGGCGCAGCGCCAATCGATTGCCGTAGTACTTGCGGTACACGAGCAGCAACGGGATCGTGATCAGATCACCGAAAATAAACGCGACCACGCCGCCGAAACTGATGCCGCCATGCCAGAGTGCCGCGGCCATCGGGACATTCCCGATCGAGCACACGAAGCTGATGATCGCAATGAACGGTCCGACCACCACGTTCTCGAGCGTTGTCCAGAAACCGTGACCCTTGAGGAACACACTGTTCCAAACGTCGTTGGAGACCAACACCGTGAGGAATCCGGCGATTCCGTACCCGACGACAAGCTCGCGGCGCAGCATCGTGGCGTCGGCCACGGCGTAGCTCGCGGCGTCGGCCCACGCGCCACGCGACCGGAGTTTCACCGACCAAGGCGTGCGCTCCAGCTCTGCTTGACGAGCGTGGCTCACTCCAACCATCGCGTCGTGATCGTGACTGCCCACCGTCCCGGACTGGAGTCGGTGACGGGCGCGCTGCGCGAGCGCGCGTTTGATCACGAACGATCCGGTGAGGGCGAGGAGGATGATCATGATCGGCCCGCCGACGAACTCGGCCGCCGCGAACTGCCACCCCATCAAGACGACGAGCACGATGCCGAGCTCGATGACAAGGTTGGTCGACGCGAACATGAAGATCATCGCGGTGACGAAGTCGGCACCCTTCTGGAACAGCGACTTGCCCATCGCAGTCGCCGCGTACGAGCACGACGACGACACCATGCCCAGGCCGCTCGCACGCGTCACCGCGCGTGGGCGGTGATCACCCATCACGCGTTGCATCTGTTCGCGCGGCGCGAACGCCTGCACCGCGCCGGACAGCGTGAAACCCAGGATCAGCGGCCAGAGCGTCTCCCAGAACATGAAGAAGCCCTCACGCAGACTGCGCCAGATGTCGTCGAGCACCGTCACGATTTCACGAGACGAGCGATTGCCGCCGACGCCTCCGCGATCTTCGCGTCGGCATCGGGGCCGCCACCATCGATCGCCTCTCGCACACAGTGTTCGAGGTGGGCGTCGAGTAACTCGAGCGCAACGGCCTGCAGGGCCCGGCTCGCGGACGAGATCTGCGTCAGAACGTCGATGCAATACGCGTCCTCGTCGACCATGCGCTGAAGGCCGCGTACCTGGCCCTCGATCCTCCGGAGTCGCGCCCGAATTGCCGCACTGTCGGCGCGCATCGCACCCCCTTTGATAGCCTAGGGGGGTATAGTACCGGAGGGCCGCCGGCCCGACCACCGACCCGCGCCGCGCGCTGCGCCGACGACGAAACTCGTCCTCGTCGATCTCGCCACGGGCAAACCGCTCGGCGAGCACATCCTCGGCACCACCGTGCGCCGCCCGACCCCCCCGATCGCCGCCTTGGCGCATCACGAGGGCGACGATCAGAACAATCGCGGCGAAGAAGACGAGCCACACGAGCCCCATCGCCCACCACCATCCCCCGCCCATGTGACCGTCCATGAATCCGTCCCACCGGTCGTTCGAGAACGCGAACACCATGATCTGTTGCATACGATCACCCAACCACTCGACGACGGCATCGAGAAGAGCCGAAGGTCACAGGCACTGCGCTCGGAGTGGCTCGATTTGTGATGATCTGACATACTCGTCAACTTCTCGCATAGTGAGGTAGTCAGAATGCTGGAAAGCACCATCGGGTCGTCCCAGCCGATTTCGGAGATCAAGGCAGAACTCTTCCGAGCGTTGGCGCATCCGGCTCGGATCCGAGCGTTGGAGGTGCTGGCCGACGGAGAACGATCCGTGGGTGAGCTCCAACCACTCGTCGGGATCGAGCTGTCGCATCTGTCGCAACAGCTCGGCGTGTTGCGGCGAGCCGGACTGGTGACGACGCGCAAGGTCGGGTCGTCCGTGATCTACACGATCCGTGATCGAGAGCTCGTGAAACTGCTCGCAACCGCGAAACGGTTGTTGATCAACTCACTGCGCGAATCCAATGAGCTCCTCGCGGGGATGAGCGCCACCACACGATGAGTCGGATGCATGGGCTCACTCGGTTGCTGCCGAGCCGTGCCGACTACGCCGGACTGCGCCGGTCGTGGAAGACGGACGTGGTCGCGGGTGTCACCGTCGGCATTGTGGCCCTGCCACTCGCGTTGGCATTCGGCGTCACCACCGGTATGGGAGCGGCGGCCGGGTTGATGACGGCGATCGTCGCGGGGGTGGTTGCGGCAGTGTTCGGCGGGTCGAACGTGCAGGTGTCAGGCCCGACCGGCGCAATGACCGTCGTCCTGGTGCCGATCGTCGCGCGCTACGGGACGGGCGCGGTTGCGGTCGTCTCGATCATGGCTGGTGTGCTCGTGATCGTTGCGGCGTTCCTCCGCGCGGGCCGCTATCTGGCGTACATACCGTGGCCGGTCGTCGAGGGATTCACCGTCGGGATCGCGACGATCATCTTCCTGCAACAAATACCGAACTCGCTCGGCGTGGCGAAGCCGGCCGGTGAGAACGCCGCGCTGGTCGCGGGACGTGCCGTCGTACGTTCCTTCGATCACGGCACGCCCGCCGCACTTGGCTTGGTCTTCCTCGTCGCGGTGGTCATGACCGTCCTACCGCGCCTCCACCGCGCGTTGCCCGCGTCACTGATCGCGGTCGCATTGGCCACGACTCTCGCCGAGGCGTTGTCACTCGACGTCACGCGGATCGGCGCCTTGCCGTCATCGCTTCCGCTCCCCTCGTTGCCGTCGGTATCTATCGACCGGATCAGCCAGCTGTTCTCCGCCGCGCTGGCGGTGGCGCTGCTCGCCGCGCTCGAGTCGTTGCTCTCCGCCAAGGTGGCCGACGGGATGGTCGACACCCCGCGCCACGATCCCGACCGCGAACTCTTCGGCCAAGGGCTCGCGAACCTCGCGTCTCCCCTTTTCGGCGGGATGCCGGCGACCGGCGCCATCGCCCGCACCGCCGTCAACGTGCGCGCCGGCGCACGGACCCGTGTCTCCGCGTTGGTGCACGCGCTCGTGCTCGTCGGTGTGGTCTATCTCGGGCACGGAGTCGTCGCCAAGGTCCCACTTGCCGCGCTGGCCGGAGTCCTCATGGTCACCGCATGGCGGATGGTCGAGATCCACAACGTGCGAGCGGTCGTTCGGGCTACTCGACCCGACGCGCTCGTGTTCGCGCTGACCGCCGCCGCGACGATCGCGTTCGATCTCATCGTCGCGGTCGAGCTCGGTATCGCGGTCGCGGCAGTACTTGCCTTGCGTACCCTCGTGCAGACCAACACGATCACCGCCGAGGTGGGGACTGCGCCTTCCGGTGAGGTCACGACCGACGCCGAAGCCGCGCTCCTCGCCGAACACATCGTGACCTACCGCATCGACGGCGCGTTGTTCTTCGGCGCGGCACAACGGTTCCTGACCGAACTCACCGCGATCGCCGACGTTCGAGTCGTGATCCTGCGACTCCCCCAACTTCAGATGCTCGACGCGACCGGAGCCCACGCCCTCGGCGAGATCGTTGCCGAACTCGAAGCTCGACACATCACCGTCCTCCTGAAGGGGCCACGACCCGAGCACGTCAAAGTGCTGCGCGCCGTCGGCGCCCTCGATCGACTTGCGCATGAAAACCACTGCTTCGAGGATCTCGACTCCGCTCTCACTCACGCCCGCGGCCATCTCGACCGAGCACGAGCTCATACGGCGCTCCCGTAACCGACTCGTCGATACCATCGCGAGTCTGGCTCAGCCACGGCCTGCCGACGATCGCGCGAAATCACCGGCGCCGGGATCTCTCTGCCGGCGATCTCGGTATCGCCGGCGAGCGACAAATCGAACTCACCTGGCTGCTACGACCGCCGCAACCAGGGCCTGACCGAACCGCTGAGCGCCCGGCGAGGGCGTTGGGCAACCGCGACGGATCGCAGCGTCGTCGGCGTACGGACGCGGACAGAAATGGACCCCGAAGTACGGATCGCGCACCGCGACGCGGCCTTCCACGCATCCGGTCTCCGAGCCTGCACACGGAAGGCTGGTCACAAAGCGACCGTCCGGGGCGACACTGCGGCGCGGTCGGTCGGTGAACTGGACGTCACTCCGGCCTGCGAACGCGCGCCGCATGTCGTCGGTCAGGGCCGTGAGCCACGCGTCCCCCGTCGCACTGAGCCCGCCAACCGGCAACGGTTCAACAATCAGCACGCGAGCACCGGCGGAGGTGGCGACATCAGCGAGCGAAACCACGTCGCGGACCGTCTGACGCCGGGCCGCGTCAGACCCCGATGGCCCCGCGGCGCGGATGCAGCCCGTGAAGACGTTCCCCATCGTCTCGATCACGACGAGACGAGCCCGAACTTTCGACGTCTCCTCCCGGAGCCACGGCAGGAGGTCACACGCGGCCGTGCCGGGGACGGCGTGGATGAGGACCCGGGCACGGCCGAGCGCCGACCGGATCGGGCCCCGGGCCTCGTAGAGC
>JANYLF010000162.1 GCA_025357995.1 Acidimicrobiia bacterium
GCGATCTTCGGCAAGTCGCCGTGGGTGCCGCGCGCGTACGCGACATGGAGGAGGCGGTTGAACACCGCGTCCAAGAGGTCCGTCAGCAGCTCCGCGCCGACCTTGCCGCGTTTCGCCAGACGCTCGGAAAGTGCGGTGAACCCGGAGACATCCGCAAAGACCAGCGTGCCCTCGATGGTCTGACGCAATCTGGCATCGGGCCACGAGGCCACTACTCGCGAAACGAACGGCGCGTATGGGTCGACCTCCACGCGGTGATCGTACGGTGCGGAAGGTGCGCGGGCCTTGGCGAACTGCCGGATCAGTCGTCGTTGAGGATGGTGAGGGTGCCGGTGGTGCGGGCGATGGTGGCGCCGGTGGCGCCGGTGAGGGTGATGGTGATGGGTTCGTCACTCTCGTTGGTGGTGTCGCCGTAGACGGAGATGGAGATGGTTTTGGTGGTGACGGCGCCGGTGAAGGTGATGGTGCCGCTGGTGATGCCTCCGAAGTCGTTGCCGCTGGCATTGGTTTTGCCCCAGTTGGTGGTGGGGATGGTGTAGTTGACGGTGACGCCGGCTGCGGTGGGTGGGCCGGTGAGGGTGACGGGGATGGTGACGATGCGGGTCCCGGCGTCACCTTCGACCATGGAGGTGTCTCCGATCCCGACGCGAAGGCCGCTGGCGGCGTCGTCGTTGAGGATGGTGCCGGTGCCGATGGCGCGACCGAGGGTGTATCCGCCGGTGGGGGCGGAGAGGGTAAGCGCGAGGGTTTCGTCACTCTCGTTGATGGTGTCGCTGAAGACGGTGACGGTGACGGTCTTCGTGAGTGGTGTTTCACCGCCGACTCCGGCGGCGGGGGTGAAGGTGAGGGTCCCGGATGTGGTCTTGAAGTCGGTGCCTCCGGCGGCGGTATTGCCTCCGGTGGCGGTGATGCCGGCGACCGCGTAGTGGACGGTCACGGGAGATGTCGCGGCATGGGACAGCGTGACGGGGAACACCAACGATCGGGTACCCGATCCGCCCTCCAACACCGACGCATCACCCACCGACACCGAAGCACCCGCGTTCACCGAGACGTTCACCGTGCTCACACCGCACGCGGCTTGCGCGTCGCACACGGTGATGGTTGCCGTGAACACCCCGGCGTTTGGATAGGTGGCGTTCAAGACGAACGTGGATCCGGTGAGCGCGAGCGGTACCGCAGTGTCGCCGGGGCGTCCATAGTTCACGGTCGCCGTCCATGGGCTGCCGTCAGGGTCGGTGAACGACCCGGACCGGGCCAAGGTGCCGCCTGCGGTGAGCGTCGCCGCGCCCCCCGCGTTCACGCTCGGCGTTGCGTTGCCCGGCGGGGTCGGGACGGCGGTGGAGGAGAAGTTGTGGGCCTTGTTGCTCGTGACCCCGACGTTGCCGGAGGCATCGACGGTTTGGACGAAGAAGTCGACGGTCGTGTGCGTGGTCGTGCCCGTTCCGGTCCAATGGTCGCCACTCAGGGCGAGATCCGCGCTGCGCCAGGTAGTGCCGTCGAGGTAGAGGACGAGCACGCGCGTCACGGTTCCGCCGGAGTCACTGGCGGTCACGTCGAACGCGACCCCACCGACGGCACTCGTCGCATTGGCCGACGTGGTCGTCGGCGCGGTGAAGTCGGTGTCACCTGCCGGGCGGTAGAGCACCCGCGCGGTCAACGATGTGTAGCGCCGCTGTACTCCCGCACGCGGAGCGGTCGGGTCACCGTTGGACACGAATTGACCCGGAATGAGGTTGAGCTGTTGGCGCTGTCCCGACGCCGTGTTGTAGGTCGAGATGCTCTGCAGTACCGAGGGGAACGCCGCGTCGAGCGACGGCGTCACCGGCTCGTTCGCGGCCTGATCGACAGTTGGTTGTGAGAACGCGGCGGTTAGCCCACCGTCGGTCGATGCCAATGCCGTGATCAGCGCGCCGTGTGCCAGGTCGCTCGATTGAGTGACGTCGGCTTGGATCTTCGGTTGGATCGGTTGACCGACGGCGACCGCGGGGTCGTTGCCATCGGCGGTGTAGTACGACCCACCTGTGGTGTTCACCAACGAGAAGCTGGGCGTGAAATTGACCACCGTGGAGGCCAACCCTGTGACCGGATCGGGAGTCACCGGGCGGGGCGCGGGCGGCGCCGGTGGGACGGCCGGCGCGCCGACGGCGTACGTCGGGATCCCGTAGAACGTGGACTCCATCATCACCTTGGCGTCGTAATCGCTGAACACAGGAGCGCTGGCGAGGTAGTCCTGCTTGGCTTGGGTGAGGGCGTAGCCCGCACTCGCCGTCCCGTCGAGGTTGTGGGCATAGAGCTTCATGAGTTTCTCGGAGAGCGCGACCGCGGCGGAGTCGCCGTATCCGAACCCGGTGTTGGCGACGTACAGCGCGTTCTGCGATCCGAACGTTTGCGCCCAGTCGTTCGCGCGCGCGCCGGCATCGGGCCCGGCGTACGAGTTCGGGAATGCCAGCCCGCTGTGACAACCGAGGGTGAACAAGAGCGTGCCCGCGAGTGAGCGATCCACCGCCGTGAAGTCCGCCGTGGTGACGAGATCACTCGTATCACCAGTGGTATTGCCGGCGGCGGGGAGGGCCTGGTGATGATCGAAGTGCGCGTTGAGCGATGTAATCCCCGGAGCCGGTCCGGCCGCGGGCACCTTGTTCAAGAGCTGCGGCTTTGTCCAGATGTCGTTGATCAACGTGTCGCGCGTCAACGGTGCACCGTGACGCGCGAACGCGGCCGCGAGTTCGGTGTCGATCGCTTGCGACGCGTCGGTCAAGAAGTCGTAGCCCGCGGCGAGTGAGCTGGTCGGGTTGATGCGCCCGGTCGCGGGCGCGTAGGCCTCGAGCTGATGCGCGATGTCGGTGGGTGACTCCACGAGCCGACCGAGGGCGACGTCGGGAACGTAGAGAGCGGTGTCCTTCCATGCGATGGATGCGAAAGAGCCGTACGGGTCGTCAGTGAGGATGTTGCGATTCGCGAGCGCAGCCGAGATCGGATTCGGCGTGGTGGGAACGCCCGACGCGTTGGCGGTGAGGACGTCGCCCGCGTAGTCCGCCTCGTTCGATTTGCGGGTGCCGTCGGGCACACGGCCCATGGGGATCTGGTCGTCGCCGCCCACGATGACGATGCTCTTGAGGGCGCTGCGTTGCGCGGAGTTGGCGGGTGCCAATTGGTCCACCACGTCGTTGGTCGCATTGACCACGTCGTTCGCCCGGTTGGGGTTGCATGGAGCCTGGTCCCAGTTCGAATACGCCTGCTGGACCGAGCTCGACGCGTCAATCGGCACGATGACGCCGTGGACCGACGTTTGCGCAGCGACGTTGGCGAGGTCGCTCATGACCGTCGCGAACTGCGCCGGATCTGCCGCGTTGAGCCGCGCCTCGTTGACGAGGAAGAGCGTGCTGGTGCCGGCTGGAAGAGAACTCGGGAGAGAGTCGACGACCGCGCTCGGAGTGGTGACCGCGAGACACGTCGCGCCGCCCGGTGGGGTCTGTTGCCGGGCGAGGATCAAGTACGGAAGTGGGCTGGTGGCGCCGCCGTACGATGACACCTGGATCGTGTAGAAGCCGCCTTCACCACGCGAGACCAGCTGCAGCTCTTCGTTGGTCGTGCCACGCTGCGACGACACCGCGATTGGTTGGCGGCCGAAGAGATTGGGAATGTCTTGCGGGCTCGAGTCGAGTCCACCGGGCGCGCTGGTGCGCAGGTCGGGGTCTTGGGTCTCGGGCGGCGCGAGCTGAGCGCCGATCTTGCGGAACCCACCGCTGCGCAACGGTGGAGTGGTGACCGACGGGAAGGCCGCGAGGTCGCCATCGGCCCCGAGATGGCTCAACGTGACCGTGGTGACGGTACCGGCGATCGGCGGTACCGGAAGTTGGTAGAGGTCGACGTCTTGCGGTGTTCCACCGTCACCGAGGTGGCCAAGCTGGAGGTGATTGACCTCGAGGCTCGCAGCCGCGAAGTTGTTGGTGGGCTCCTGGACGTCGGTGACGACCGTGGGCGTGGAGTCGACCGTGGTGGATCCGGCGCCGTTCACGACCGGGCCGACGGTGACCCGCACCGGGAACGTTCCCACTTGGAGGCCGCCGGCGACGTCGAAGTGCAGCGTGTAGAACCCGGCGGGCGCGGATGCAGGGAGGCTCGTGAACATGACGGTTGAGCCGGATTGCACACCGTCCGCCGAGTACGTGACACAGCACGGCGTCTTGTCGATCCGCCCGCTTCCCGGCACGAACGCGAGGTCGCCGCCGAGTGACGCGCTGAGCGTGATTGGCCCGGCGGGACGGTTGGCATACACATGGAACGTTGCCTGATGGGTGGTGGGTGACCCGATCGCGCCACCTGCGCCGAGGTTCAACGTGGTGAGATCCGCGTCTTCCCACGGCAGCGCCGCGCGCGGCACGAGACCAAGGAGCAGCTGCGCGAATGACAACCCGTTGTCCAGTGCCGGCGCGAGATCGCCGAGTGTGTAGTTGTCGAATGCGCTCGACGGGGCGATGTCGCCGAGTTCTGCAGCTGCCCGTACTGCGTTCGCGTTACCCGCGTCTTCAAGTGTTGCGAGGCTCGCGGTGCAGTCGAACAAAGCGCAGTCGACGATCGCGTTCAAACTCGGGGCCGACAGGCTGCTGAGCGGAATGTGTTTGATGCCAGATGATGTGGTGGTGATGTGTTTGATCCCGATGTGCTTGATACCCGCGGCGGCGAGATCGATGTGTTTGATCCCGATGTGTTTGATGCCCGACTCCTGCAACAGGACGGACTTCGCGGGGATCGAATCGAGCGGGATGTGTTTGATTCCGATGCCGGCGATGTCGATCGCGAGCAGCGGTGAGTCCGCGGTGATTCCGAGTCCCGCGCACCCGCGCGAATCGAGTGTCGGAAGTAAGCCGCCGGGACCACACCACGCGGCAAAGCGTGCCGCGTCGTCAGAATCTGCGAGCGTTGCGTTGAGAGGAATGTGCTTGATGCCGAGCGTTCCGAGGGCGATTGAGGCAATCGCGATGTGTTTGATGCCGGAAGACGAGAGGTCGACGTCGTGCAACGTGATCGTGCGCGCCGGCGCGTCGGCCGCAAGCTCGGACGTGGGCAGCGCCTCGACCTGGTCAAGGGTGATCGTCTGAAGTGGATTGGCCGCGAGGCTCGTCCCCTTGAGGAGTTCGCTCCATCCCCCGCCCACGGTCGTGGGGATCGTCGACAGCGGAATGTGTTTGATGCCGATGCTCGAGAGAGCAATGTCGGCGAGCGGGCTGGACTGGACTGCGGTGCTCCCGAGGTCAATGTGTTTGATGCCGGTCGCGCCGACGTCGGTCACGGCCGAAGGGATCAGGCCCGCGGGAATCGCAGACACGTCCACGGACGGGTTGCCGGCGGCGGTGAGCTGCGGGTCCGGGAAGGCGCTGTTCGCGTTGAGCGCCGCGCATCCGCCCACGTTCAAGGTGCGGATCTGGTGGGTCAGGCGGTCGCCGAACGTGACGACCTTGCCGTCGGTGCTCACGTTCAAGCTCACCGGGAAGCCCAACTGCGCGTTGGTCGTGGTGACCTGGCCGTCCGCCGGTGTGACCTGGTTCCAGTTGCCGGTGGCGATGGTCGTGATCACGCCCGTCGTGTGATCGATACGGCGGATGCTCGCACCGAGGTTGTTGAGGTACTCGGCCATGAAGACGTCGCCCGCCGCGTCGACCGCGAGTGCGTTGACGTTCCCGATCTCGGCTGCGGTCGCCGGGCCGCCATCGCCCGAGTGCGCGTACGTTCCGTCGCCCGCGACCGTCGTGATCGTGCCAGGGTTTCCACTGGAATCGAGGTTGACCTTGCGGATGCGCGAGCCGGTCGCGATATAGAGCGCGGTATCGGTGATGGCCAAGGCGGTCGCAGTATCGATCTGCGCGAAGTTGGCGGCGCCGCCGTCGCCGGTAAAGCCTGCGGTCCCGGTTCCGACCGCCCTGTCGATGATGCCGAACGGCGCGAACTCGCGAACGGTCGCATTGCCGGTGTCGGCGACGAACACTTTTCCACTGGGTTGGTGCACTGCGATATCCGAGATGGCGATGAACCGCGCGTTGACGGCCGGTCCGCCGTCACCGGTGATGTCGGGGACTCCGTCGCCGGCGATCGTCGAACCGGTCGATCCGAAGAGATCGACGGTCCGGATCCGCGAGAGCGCTTCCGAGACGTACAGCGTGTTGCCGCGTTGCGCGAGGCGCGGTTGGCTGCCGCCGATGAAGTTTTCGAACGACGTGAAATCGAACGATGCGTTGAGACCACC
>JANYLF010000197.1 GCA_025357995.1 Acidimicrobiia bacterium
TCATCACAACGTGCGCGCCACGAGACGCCAGCAACCGGGTCCCCTTGTCGATGGTGTCCAGATACCAATCGCGGTATCCGCGACTGCACGATGTGAGCCAGCGACCGTGGTGCAGCAGCTCGCCCGCGCCACTATCGCTGAAAGTCATCAGCACGACGTCGGGACGAAATCGACGAACCGCGGCCGACCAGCCGGCGTCGCACGGGATCGGCGACCAGCCGCGGCTCACAGTGTCGATGCGCAGCCGTTCGCCGTCGGGATAGACACACGCCAACTTCCCGAGGTTGAGGGTCACGAGCTTCGGCTCCGCGTGCAACCGCGAGAACCCTTCGCCGGCAAGGAAATAGCCGACGGAGTTCCCGACCACCAGCAGCCGTCGGGCGCCGCGTACCGAGTTCGCGGCGCGCACCGCCACGGCCGGATCGCTGATGCCCTCACCGGCGACGTTGAAGGGCGGCTCGTACCCAGCCGTGGTGATCAACGTGAGCGCAATCAACGCGACCGCGACCAGCGGAGTCGCCCAGCGCAGCGTGGACGCGGCGAACGCGCCCCGACGGATGGGTTGTTCGACGAGCACGAAGGATGCACTCGCGACCACGAGCGTGACGCCCACGCGCACGATGAGCAACGGCCAGCCGTCGAGCCCGACGCGGGACGCGTCGAGCCAGAGGTAGATCGGCCAGTGCCAGAGGTACACGCCGTAGCTGATCAGGCCGAGCCCCACGAAGGGAGCGAACGAAAGAACCCGTGCGAGGAGGCCCGGCTGCGGATGGGCCGCGGCCGCAACGACCGCAACGCCGGCCACGCCACACACCAGGAGCCCGCCGCGGTAGAGGTTGGCACCGGATAGCTGCGACCACGCGACCGCGAGAACACCCGCTCCGATCAGCGCGGCGACCTCCACGCCGACGCGTACGCGACGGCCGCGGGCCGGTCCGCGCCAGGCGACGAACGCGCCGAGCGCGGCACCCAACAGGATCGCGGGCGCGCGGGTGTCCGTGCCGTAGTAGATACGCGTCGCGTCGTGCCGCCACGTCCAAAAGCCGAGCGCGAGCACCGCGAACGCGCCGGCGAGGAAGAGACACACCACGAACATCCGTCGCGCAATCGCGGCGGTCGTTGCATCGGGCTCGCCGGGCTCGGCCGGCGCGGCGCGATCTGCGCGCCGGCCCCACGCCAGCGCGCCCATGACCACGAGTGGCCACACCACATAGAACTGTTCCTCGATCGCGAGACTCCACGTGTGGCTCAGCGGCGACGGCGAGGCGAAGAGCGCGAAGTAGTCGAAGTGTCCGAACACGAATCGCCAATTCGCCACGTACCCCAACGTCGCGAAGGCATCGGATCGGATGCGATGGAGGTCGCTCGGGTCCGCGATGACCAGTGCGTAGAGCCCGACGAAGGCGAGGACGAGGAACAGCGCGGGGAGGAGCCGTCGGGCGCGCCGCGCCCAGAACCCGAGCAGCTGCACCTTCCCGGTGGCCTGCGCCTCCGCAAGCAGGAGCGACGTGATCAGGTAACCGGACAGGACGAAGAACAGGTCGACGCCGAGGTAGCCCCCTTCGAGCTTGCCCCCGTGGAACGCCAAGACCGCGAGCACGGCTGCGCCGCGCACACCGTCGAGGGCGCGCCGGTGGGGAAGCCGGGACTCGGTCACTTTTTGATCCTGACACGCGACACGCGATGCTCCGGCTCCGGTTGGTCGGTTACGTGGCGGTCCACGGGCCGCGTGCGTCGCGGCCGGTGACCTTGCCTTCGTCGCGCAACTTCTTGAGGTGGGAGTAGATCTGCTTCGCCGCGACGGGGAGCAGCGGTGCCGGTGTGTCCACGTACAACGTGGCCACGATCGCCTTCACGGTGACCGGGCCTTGGCGCACGATGCCGAGCACCTGTCGCTCGCGATCACGGCGGTGCTTGAGGTAGTCGTCGATCCGTGCGCGCGGTTCTTCGATCAGCTCGCCGTGACCCGGCGCGATCGAGCGCAACCGCAGCTTGCGAAGTCGTTCCAGCGTCGCCATGTACTGCGCCATGTCGCCACCCGCCGACGGCGACACCACCGAATACATGCCGCCGAGGATCGTGTCGCCGGTAAAGAGCATCCGCTCCTCTTCCAGGCGAAAGCACAGATGGTTCGGCGCGTGTCCCGGCGTGTGCAGTACCTCGAGCCGAAACTCGGTGCCGTCGACCGTGTCGCCCTCGCCGATCGCGCGATCGACCTTCACTGACTTCTCGCGTTTCGAGAACGCAAGGATCTCCGCGCCCGTCGCCTGGGCGAGCCGCGTCGCTCCGGGCGCGTGATCTGGATGCGTGTGAGTCAATACGATCCAGCGCACGCGCTCGCGCATCGCCCCACCGACGATCGCGTCGGTGTGTTTCTTGTCGTCTGGACCCGGATCGATGACCGCGACTTCGTCGATGCCGACGAGATACGTGTTGGTCCCCGGGCCGGTCATATGACTCGGGTTCGCGGCGACCACGCGGCGCACGAGCGGCGACAACGCGCTCGGAACATCGGGAGTCATGTTCGGCATGGCATCACCCCATTACCCCTAATCGCATGGCCGCGAGCACTCCCTCGGCCTGATCGAATTGCGCGAGAACTTCAAGGCTCTTGCGCGTCGGGAAGATGAGATCCATCTCGCCGCGGTCGGCGGCACTCAGCGCGTCGGACGGGCGAATCCACGCCGATTCGATCAGCTCGGCGTTGTCGTGCTCGTAGGAACCCTCCGGCGCTGCGCCGATGAAGAACCACGTGTCGTACCGGCGGGGCGAGCCCTCGGGTGTGATCCAGTGCGAGAACACGTGGAGTTCGTCGGCCGCGAGGACGAGGTCGTGATCGCGTGCAAACTGCGCGAACGTGAGCGCGCCCGAGTTGAGCGCGTCTCGCGCGGCGGTGAAATGCAACGCGCGACCGTCGGCGGGTTCGCCATCGGGTCCGTGCGCGAGCAGCACCCCGGCTTCTTCGAAGGTCTCTCGAATCGCGCCCACGAAGAACCCGAGACCACCGCGCTCGACGCCCAGTGCCGCGCTCGCGCCGGCGTCGTCGAGGCCGCGCGTCCGCGCTTCCCAATCGAGATCACGGTCGGGCGGGTCGATCGCGCCACCAGGGAAGACCGACGCGCCGGCGATCCAGATCGAATCGAAGTTGCGGCGCAACATGAACACCTGGAGGTCGGGTGCATCCCGAACCAACATCACCGTCGCGGCATCTCGAGGAGCGATCGCTCGCGAGCTTCCGTTGGACATTGGCACGTCCCCAGCCTACGGCGAGCCTGTGAGCTCCCGATCGGCCCCACCTCCGACGGACGGTGACCCACGCGGCGGGAACGGGGGTCTCGAACGGAGCGTACGATCCGGTTTGATGGATCCGCGTCGAGCATTGCCGTCGGTCGAGCGCGTGCTCGCGGCGCTCGACGGGTTACCCCACGAACTGTTGGCCGACGCGGCGCGCGATGCAGTCGGGGCGGCCCGGGACGCGATCGCCGCCGGTGAAGCACCGTCCGAGGCCGATGTGATCGCCAACGCCACCCGCCGGGTCCACGATCGACGCACGCGGCTCCTGCAACCCGTCGTCAACGCGACGGGCGTACTGCTGCACACCAACTTGGGGCGGGCCCCGATCGGCGACGAAGCACTCGCGGCCGCGTTCGCGATCGGGCGGGGCGCGTCCAACTTGGAAATGCGACTCGAGACCGGCGCTCGAGGTTCGCGCCACGAACACGCGGGCACGCTGTTGGCGCGGGCCGTCGGCGCCGAGGCGGGCATCGTCGTCAACAACAACGCCGCGGCGGTCCTGCTCGCACTCGGCGCGCTTGCGCGTGGACGCGAGGTCGTCGTGTCACGCGGCGAGCTCGTGGAAATCGGTGGCGGGTTTCGCGTTCCCGAGATCATGGCCGAGTCTGGCGCCACTCTCGTGGAGGTCGGCACCACCAACCGCACGCGGCGATCCGACTACGAACGGGCGATCACCGACGCCACTGCGCTGCTCCTGAAGGTCCACGCGTCGAACTACCGCATGGTCGGCTTCACCGAGGCCGCCGAGGTGGGCGAACTCGCGCCCCTCGGTCCGCCCGTGATGGTGGACGCCGGATCGGGATTGCTCGACGAGAACACGCCCTGGCTTCCGGTGCGCCCCGCGTGGCTGCGCGACGAACCCGGGGTGCGCCAAGCGATCGCGGCGGGCGCGGCCGTCGTCACGTTCTCCGGCGACAAGCTCCTCGGCGGTCCGCAGGCCGGTGTGATCGTGGGTCGCGCGGATCTGATCGCGACGATCGCCTGCCATCCGCTCGCACGCGCGATGCGCGCCGACAAGCTCACGCTCGCCGCACTCCAACAAGTCGCGCTCGTGTACCTCTCTGGCGACGCCACGTCGATCCCACTCTGGCGAATGGCCACCGCGAGTCTCGACGAGCTGCGCGCCCGGGCCGAGGCCATCGCGGTCACGGTGCCTGCCGCGAAGATCATCGACACGGAGGCGGTTGCGGGCGGCGGATCGCTTCCGGGACTCACCATCCCGTCGATCGGCGTGGCCGTCGAACCGCCCGATGCACGGGCCGCGATGAGTTCGCTGCGGGCCGACGGCGTAATCGCGCGCACCGACTCCGCCCACATCGTGTGCGACCTCCGCAGTATCAACCGAACCGACGACGAGATCGTCGCGCGCGCCCTGTCCCGGATCTGATGCGCGTCGTCGCGACCGCGGGTCATGTCGATCACGGCAAGTCGACCCTCGTCCTCGCGCTCACCGGCACCGATCCCGATCGTTTTCCCGAGGAGAAGGCGCGCGGTCTCACCATCGACCTCGGGTTCGCGTTCTGCACGTTGCCATCGGGTGCCGACGTCGGCTTCGTCGACGTGCCCGGCCACACCCGCTTCATCAAGAACATGCTGGCGGGGGTGGGCGCGGTCGATATCGCGATGCTCGTCGTGGCCGCGAACGAAGGCTGGAAACCGCAGAGCGAGGAGCACCTGCGCATCCTCGATCTGCTCGACGTGCGCCACGGGATCGTGGTCGTCACGAAGGCGGAAACCGTCGACACCGAGACCTTGGAGCTCGCGCAGATCGAAGTCGAGGAGCACCTCCAGGGCAGCACCTTCGAAGCATTGGAGATCGTCACCTGCGACGCGCGCACGGGCTCTGGGCTCGACGACGTGCGCACCGCGCTCGACCGCGTGCTCTCCACCGCGCCGAGTGCGCGTGACGTGCAACGACCGCGCCTGTGGATCGACCGCGTGTTCGCGGCGAAGGGTGCAGGGACGGTCGTGACGGGCACGCTGACCGGCGGCGCGATCACCACCGACGACGAGCTCGACGCGGGCGGCCACCGAGTACGCGTGCGGGGGATCGAGAGCCACGGCCAACCGAGTGGGCGCGGCGATCCCGGCGCACGGATCGCGCTCAACCTCGTCGGCGTCGATCGCCACGACCTCGCGCGCGGCGACGCGGTGGTGCGGGCCGGGCAGTGGCGCGCCGTCACAACCGTCGACGTCGACATCACCGTGCTGGCCGAGGCCGAGCTGAAGCGGCGCGGTCGACTCACGGCCGCGGTCGGCTCCGGCGAGCACCGCGTGTGGCTCCGGCGCCTCGACGATCGCTTCGCCCGCTTGCGGTTCGACGATCCGCTCCCACTCGCTCCGGGCGATCGCATCGTCTTGCGCGATTCCGGCGCGAAACGGACCGTCGCCGGAGCGATTGTCCTGGATGTCACGCCCGTCCGCCGCGCCGCCGACGCGCCAAGCCGGCTGACCAAGCCCCTCGCGCGGCGCATTCTCGAGGACGGTTGGGTCGGCGTGGCCGGCCTCGACGCTCGCACTGGCATGCCGGCGGACGCGGCCCGGGACCTCCTCGTCGCGGCGGGGGGCGAGGGACTTGGCGAGTCGATCGTGGATGCGGATGTCGCCGCCGCGGCGCGCGGCGATGCCCACGCCGAAGTGCACGCACATCACCGCGAGCACCCCAACGACGCGGGCATCGCGCTCATCGACCTTGCCCGCACGCTCGGCCTCGAGATCGCGCAGCTCGACGCGCTCGTCACCTCGTCGCCGGAACTCGTCGTAGACCGAGGTCGCGTCCGCGATCGCGATCACGCGACACCGCGAGCAACGTCCGCCGCCGGCCGAGCGCTCCTCGCCGCACTCGCCACCGAACCCTTCGCACCACCCATGCCCGGTGACCGCGCCCTCGCGCGCACCTTGGTACGAGAAGGCGCGGTTGTCGAAGTCGACGGGATCTACTTTGCCGCCACCGCGATCGATGCCGCGCGCGCACTGGTGATCGCCGCCCTCCGCGACCGCGGTTCACTCACCATCGCGGATGCACGAGACGTACTCGGATCCACGCGCAAGTACGTGGTACCGATCATGGGGCGCATGGATTCCGAAGGCGTGACGCGCCGCCGCGGCGATGTTCGCATTCCCGGCCCGCGCAGCGGACTCGCGACCGATTAGCCCACGCGGGTGGCGAGCAACTCCGAGCGTTCGTGCTCGTTGAGGCCACCCCAAATGCCGTGGGGTTCCTTGATCGACAGTGCGTAGTCGAGACACTCGGACCGCACCAAGCAGTCGGCGCAGATCACCTTGGCTCGCGCCTCGCGCAGCTCACGTTCGTCGCGGCGTTCACCGCTCGCGGGCGGGAAAAAGACAGTCGACCTCGGGCCGCGACACGCGGCTCGCAGTTGCCATGTCTGATTCGCCGTTCCGACACTCACCGAAACCCCCTGCAGGGTCGCGGGGCCCTTCCGCACAGGCCCGTCTGGCGAACCTAC
>JANYLF010000251.1 GCA_025357995.1 Acidimicrobiia bacterium
CCGGCCCGTGTGATCGCAGACGTCGACACACTTCCAAGCCGTCGATCCCTGGCAGCATCAGATCGAGCACCACGAGGTCGGGCCAGCGCTGTGCGGCGACGTCGAGCGCGTCTCGACCATCGGCGACGGCCTCGACCTCGATCCCCTCTCGTTCGAGGTAGCGCACGACAACTTCGGAGATCGTCGGATCATCTTCCACGATCAACACCCGAGGTGCGTTCGCCGTCACCATGGCGACCGTATCGCTACTGCGAGGAGCAACGCGCCACTCGCCTGGATCGTGAGCCACACCCGCGTGGAGCGGACCTGCGTGGCCAGCACCGCGCCGGCAGCCATCACCCACGGGACGAACGGCAGCCAGATCCGCTCCACCTCGGCCTTGGACATTCCGCTCATATCGGCGAGCAGCACCGCTGCGACGGCGGCACCGACGAGCACCGCGAGTGGATTGCGACGGAGTCGAGTCAAGGCGACGACCGTGGCCGGACCGATGGCGATGGCGAACGCGGCCAGATTCGCGAGCAGGAAGTAGTCATACGGTCGACGGCCCCCCGCGCCGGCGAAATAGCGCACCCTGGTTGCCACCAGACCGCCCCACCACGCGAAACCCGTTCCGATCCAGACCGCCAGGACCACCACCACGACCGTTCCCGCCGCGACCTCGAGCACCCGGTACTGGCGGCGCCGGACCGCGACCACCACGGGCACGATCGCGAGCAACACCAGCCCGTAGGAGAGGAACGCGGTCAGTGCGAACAACAGACCACCCGCGAATGCAAGCACATCGGAACGTTGTCCGGTCTTTCCGGTCGCGAGAATCAACGCGGTCACCGCACACGCGCTCACCCCGGCGAAGAACGGATCGCCGGAGGTCCACATCACCCCGGCGGGCGCGAGGACCAGGAACGGTGCGGCCCGGCGCGCCAAGTCTTCACCGGCCACCTCCCGCACCGCGACGAGAGTCGCGACGACGCCGACCCCGCCACCGGCGTAGACAAGGACCGAGTTCCAGCGAACGCCGCCCAGTCCTACTGCGTGCATCAACCACAGCACGACCACCATGCCGGGCGGGTGACCCTGAGTATGAATGTTGTAGTCCGAGATCCGATGGGTGAACGTCGCGAGGAATGACCCGAGGTCACCGACGTGCATTGCAGTCCGGAGGTACTCGTTCGCCGACGACGGCTGGACCAAGGCCTGGCTGCCGTCGACGAGTGCGAGCGTGATGGCCCATCCGATCGCGCCGAGACCGGCAACGACGAGCACCGTCGACCACCGCGAGCGGCGCACGAGTCGCGGGTAACCGAGTACGGCCACGAACGCGCATGCGACCGCAGGGATCGCGGTCGCGCCCGGACGCCAATCCAAGGTGCCGTTCAACGGAGGAGTCGAGATCTGAAGTCGCGTCCCATGGGCGAGTAAGGACTCCCCCCAACGCGATGCCACGACGAGCAGAGCGACGTAGCCGCTCAGCGCAGCAGCGGTGATCCATCCGCTCCGAGCAACGACGAGACCACCGGATGAAGCCCGGGTCGCGCGGGAACGCGACGGAGTTTCCACGGCGGTATCGACCATCACCGGAGGGTAACGGCGCGATCGTGTGTGACCACACCGAGCGCCGCGAGTTTCGACAATCGTAAGCCCGAAAAGGACCGCGAATTCGTCGCTCGCCGTTACCGTCGATCGGATGATCGATGTCGTTCTTCCCGTCCTCAACGAAGCCGCCGCCATTCCGCGTGTCGTGCGAACACTGCCGTCCGGGTACCGCGCAATTGTGGTCGACAACGGATCAACCGACGCATCGGCCGCCGTCGCGCGCGAGGTCGGCGCGACGGTCGTGACGGAACCGCGGCGTGGGTTTGGGAGCGCGTGTTACGCCGGATTGCGCGCCGCGACGGCAGACGTCGTCTGCTTCATGGACTGTGATGGTTCACTCGACGGCGCGGACCTCCCGAGTGTCGTCGGGCCGGTAGCGGCGGGAGCCGCAGACCTGGTGCTGGGCGCACGCATTCCGAGTCGGGGGGCGTCGCCGATCCATGCGCGCATAGGAAATCGGGTCCTCGCCGATCAGATCCGCCGGCGCACCGGCCTTCACCTTCGCGACCTCGGGCCGATGCGCGCCGCGCGCCGCGAACCGCTGCTCGACCTCGGCATCACCGATCGACGTTTCGGTTGGCCGCTCGAAATGGTGGTGCTCGCGCATCGTGCCGGATGGACGATCACCGAGACCGACGTGCCGTATTTACCGCGCGTCGGGAAGTCGAAGGTCACTGGAACCGTGCGCGGCACGGCCCGGACCGTACGCGACATGGCCGCAGTACTTCGATGACGCCAACCACTCGAAGAGACGCGACGCTGATCGTGCTCGCGAAGGCTCCGGTCGCCGGCCGGGTCAAGACTCGCCTGTGTCCACCGTGCACACCGCACCAGGCCGCGACGATCGCGCGCGCCGCACTCATCGATACGCTCGCAGCCGTAGCGGCGACGCCGCGCGTCCACCGGGTGCTCGCGCTCGATGGTGAGCTCGGGTCGTGGATGCCAACCGGTTTCGACGTCGTACCCCAAACCGCGGGCGACCTCGCGGCACGACTCACCGGCGCGTTCGCGCGCGTCACCGGGCCGGCGCTCGTCATCGGTATGGACACGCCTCAGCTCACCCCGGGCGTACTGCGCCACGCGGTCGATGCGTTGCTCAGCCCGACGGTGGACGCCGTGCTCGGCCACACCATCGACGGTGGATGGTGGACACTGGGTCTGCGCGACCCCGGGGTCCCGGCCTTCACGGGTGTCCCGATGAGCACGCCGGAGACCGGACGGCATCAAGCCGCTCGGCTCCGCTCGCTCGGCCTCCGGACCCACGCGCTCGCAGTGCAGATGGACGTCGACACGTACGCCGACGCGCGTGCGGTCGCACGCCGAATCCCCGCGAGCAGATTCGCACGGTCCGTCCGCGCGGTCGAGCGCCAGCTCTCACTCGAGCTCGGAGTCCCCGCGTGACCAGCACCCTCGATACACCGGTCGCGGTCTTGCGCGGCGAGGACGGCCTCGCCCGGTCGGTGGCAGCCGATCGATGGTTCGGGATCGCCGAACCGGCGGAACAACGCGCGCTCGATGCCGTGTGCGGACCCGCGCTCGACATTGGCTGCGGGCCAGGGCGCCACGTGCTTGCGCTCGCCGAGCGTGGCGTACCCACATTGGGAATCGACATCACGGAGCACGCGTTGGCGCACGCTCGTGCACGCGGAGTTCCCGTGCTCTCTCGATGCGTGTTCGGCCCGCTCCCCGGCCGCGGGCGGTGGCGCTCCGCACTCCTCCTCGACGGCAACCTCGGCATCGGCGGAGACCCGGTGCAACTCCTGTTGCGTGTCCGCGAGCTCCTTGCCGGGCACGGCCGGATCCTGGTCGAGGTCGAACCACCCGGCCACGCCACCGACCTCGGCCTGGTGCGCTTCGAAATCGCCGACACAGTCGGCCCGTGGTTCGAGTGGGCGAGCGTGAACGCCGATCAGCTCGACGACGTCGCTGCCCGGGCTGACTGTCGCGTCGAGCAGCTGTGGTGTGACGACGACCGTTGGTTCGCGTGGGTCGGTCGATGAAGACGTTCGAACGCATCCGGCCACCAGCCGTCGGACCATTCCGAGACGACGCCTTCACCAGCCCCGCGCGTTCCGAGCGGACCGCGGCCGTCCTCGGCATTGCACTCGGTATCTCGTTCTTCACATGTTTCGCGACTGGGCTGTACTCACATCTCGCGCAACACCCACCGTCGTGGTTCCACCTCTCTGCTCGCCCCGCGGGTCTGTATCGCTTCACCCAGGGGCTCCATGTGGCCACAGGAATCGCGTCGATCCCGCTGCTACTCGCGAAGCTCTGGACCGTATTCCCCAAGCTGTTCGTCTGGCCGCCGTTCCGGAGCGTCGCGACAATCTTCGAAACCCTGAGCCTGCTCCCGCTCGTCGGCGGTTCTCTCTTTCTCCTTGCGACCGGTCTCGCGAACATCAACCTTTGGTACCCCTGGCCGTTCAACTTCCCCATCGCGCACTACTGGGTCGCGTGGATCACCACCGGTGCGTTGGTCGTGCACATCGGTGCCAAGATTTCAACAACGCGCGCGGCACTTCGCCGCGAACCCACGCCACCCGCCGCGGAGACGCCAAACAAAGCCAGCAAGGGAATGAGTCGACGTGAACTCCTCACGGCCGCGTTCGGAACAAGCGCCCTCGTGACACTCGTGACCGTCGGTCAGACCTACGCACCCCTCCGCAAACTCGCACTCCTCGCACCTCGGCGACCCGACGTCGGACCGCAAGGCTTCCCCGTGAACCGCACCGCACGCGC
>JANYLF010000282.1 GCA_025357995.1 Acidimicrobiia bacterium
TGACCGACCCCGACTCGTTGAAGAACCCTGGATCCGTGGCCGGGATGTTGGCCAGGGTCCAACGCTTGCCCATCTTCGTGTATTCGTAGAGGCCGTCGCCCACGGTACCGATTTCGTTCTCACCGTGCGCCTTCGGGTTCCACCAGATGAGTCCGGTGTCGTCCGAGCCGCCCCAATCGACCCCGGGCCAGAGTCCGTGGGAGCCGCGGGAGCTGAGCGGCGCGAGCGGTGTTCCTCCCGCGACCGGCGCGTCGAATATCGCTTCCTTGAATGTCTCTGGAGTGAGGTTGGGGCCGGTCTCGTGGATCCCGTTCACCAATTGGGTGAGGTCCGCGATGATCACGCCGTAGGTGTTGTCCGGCGGCGGGCTGCCGTTGAACCACTTGTAGAGCGTGTAGTTGGGGTTCACGTTCTGGTTGACGCGCGCGGGTGTGAGTGCGAGGCCGAACGCATGCTTCCATTGCTCTTGGTCGTACGTGCGTCCGAACACCGCGATGTCCACGAGCACGTTCGAGCCGATCACCCACTCCGGGAAGTAGTTCTGGGCGGTCGCCTCCTTGGTGAGGTTCCCGGGGGTGAGTGGGTCGCCGGTGTAGATGACGGTGGTGACGTTTGCTTCCTTCAACTTCGCGATCATGACGCGGGCGTTCTCTTGACCGCGTGCGAGGTCGAGTTGGAAGGGGAGGTCGGCGGCCACCTTGACGCCGCCCTTGTCCAGTGCGGCCTTGAGCGTCGCGTACGCGTCCTTCTGCTGACCGTCGACGGTGTCGTAGTGCGTGACCGCGAAGACTCGCTTCTTGGCCTTCACGTCGTCCCCGCCGTAGACGGCGTTCCTGCCGGCGAGTTGGCTGGTCACGAACTTGCCGGTCATCAGCCCGGCTTGCTCAGGGGTCTCTCCGACGCTCAAGAGGTACGGAGCATTCGCCACGACGGTCTTGGTGGGCACCGCGAGCGAGCAGTTGCCGAGACAGAGCACGTGACGAGCGGTCAACTCCTCCGACCACACCGGCGTCTGGTTCGGACCCGAGATCACGGCGAACGGATGCATGTCGGCGATCGCGTCCGCATCGGCGCGGGCGGTGACCTCGTCCATCGGACCGCCGGTCCCCGGGAAGTACGTGATGTCCAGCTTGCGGCCGTACAAGTTGTAGTACTTCGAGAACATCTTGAAGTACCCCTCGTACGTGAGCCGCGCGGTGGCGGGACTCACGTCGGCGCCGGCCTTGGAGACGCTCGCGGCCTGGAGTGGGTTCTTGGCCGGGTCACCTTGGTAGACGACGATCTTGATCGCGTCCTTGGTGACGCCGTCGGCCGTCGCCCCGCCGTTGTCGCCGCTGAGCTGCTTCGCGCACGGCGCGGCATAGGTCCACGGGATCTTGACCTTGCCGGTCTTGGGATCACAGTTGGGACCCCAGTTCGTGGTGGTGTCCGCCTTGTCGAAGAGTGGCCACGGAGCCTTCCCGCCACCACCGGCGGAAGTGGTGGTGGTCGTCGGCGACGCTTTCTTGTCGTCGCTGCTCGTCGTCACCGCGACGATGATGGCGATGATGGCGACGATCGCCACGATGACCGCGAGCGGTCCGTAGCGTTTCGCGGCGCTGGGTCGATTCCCGCCACCGGCGCGACCTTCGGTTGGTTCCATGGTTTTCCCCCTAGTTCCGGTCGCCCGAACGGGCGATCGCGGTTTCATCTTCACCCAGGTACGAGGCGACGACCCGAGGATCGTGCACCACCTCCTGGGGTGTTCCCTCTGCAATCACTCGGCCGAGATCCATCGCGATCATGCGATCGGAAACCGAGGACAGCAATGGAAGGTCGTGCTCGATGACGAGCACGCTCGCGCCGAGTTGGTCGCGAATCTTGAGCATCAGCGGGCCGAGGGCTTCGGCCTCGCGTTGCGCGATACCGCTCGACGGCTCGTCGAGGAGCAACACCGTCGGCTGATGGGCGAGCACGCAGGCCAGATCGACAATGCGTCGACTTCCGGTCGACAGCTCGTGCGTGAACTTGTCCCTGAAGGCTTCCAGGCCCATGAACTCGATGAGTTGTTCCACGCGGTCGAATACCGCGGCTTCGGATTCGATGACCGCGGGAAGATAGAGCGCCGCCGCGATCGGGTCTTTGACGGCCACGCTGCATTCGAGCGCGACTGCGATTGTCTCGCGCACGGTGAGCGCGGGGAACAGCCGACCATCCTGGAACGAGCGACCCAACCCGAGTCGCGAACGGACTTGGGCCGGACGGTCGGAGAGGTCGTAGATCTCACCGTCGTTCGCGGCCATCAGCACCCGGCCGCCGTCGAGCGGCAAGAAGCCGGAGATCGCGTCGAAGAGCGATGTCTTGCCCGCGCCGTTGGGGCCGATGAACCCAACGATCTCGCGGGCCTTCACCGTGATCGACACGTCGTCGAGCGCGATGACTCCGCCGTAGCGTTTGCTCAAGCCCCGCGTCTCCAGCCGATCGACGCCTCTCTCGCTCTCGTCCCTTCGGTCCGGGCCGCCGTATCGCCGGGCGTAACCGCCGGGCGGCGCTTCGGGGCCCCGCTCGGCGTGCCCCGACTGATCCGCGTTGTCGTGGCCTCGCTCACGCCCGTCCCCGTTGCCCCTCATTTTGGGCGCGGTGTCTTTCGAGGCGGCGCCTTCGAGGAAGACGGAACGCAGCACGTCGGGACGTTCGAGGAGCTCGGCAGTCGGTCCGTGGAATCGGATCTCGCCCTTCTCCATGAAGAATGCCGTCTCCGCGATCGTGAGCGCCACGTTCACGGACTGCTCCACGAGGATGATCGTGGTGCCGGCGTCCCGAAGCTCGCGAACGATGCCGAGCAACTGACTGACGACCGCAGGCGCGAGGCCGAGCGACAACTCGTCGATCATGAGCAGGCGCGGCCGTTCGATGAATGCCATCCCGAGGGTGAGCATCTGCTGTTGACCGCCCGACAGATTGCCGGCCGCCTGGTCGAGCCGATCGCGCAACACCGGAAAGAGATCGAGGACGTGCTCGATGGCGTCCGCCACGCGAGCCTTGTCCTTGCGGTGGAGCCAACCCGCGAGCCCGAGGTTTTCGCGCACGGTCAGCGCGGGGAAGACTCCTTGACCGCCCGGAACCATGGTCACGCCGCGCCCGGCGGTCTCGTTCGGCGGCGTGTAGGTCATGTCTCGACCGTCGAAAATGATCGACCCGTCGCTCGGTTCGACGAGGCCCGCGATGGCCTTGAGCAGTGTGGACTTGCCCGCGCCGTTGGTGCCGAGCAACGCGACGATCTCGCCTTCCTCGATCTCGAAGTCGACGTTGAACAGCACCTGCACGTTGTCGTACTTCACGCTGATGCCCCGACACAGCAGCATCTTCACGCGGCCTTGGCGGCGTTCGTAGAGCACTTCGGAGAGCGCGGCGGCCTGGCCCCAGACGCGGCGGATGTCACGGTCGATCTCGAGCCCGGAAGTCGCGATCAGTGCCGACCCGATGAGGAAGATCGGGACGTTCAGGAGTATCGCGTTTCGCAAGCCGATGGAGTCGGCGAGCGCGCCGACGATGAGGTAAATCACGATGCCCGGAAGAATGAAGAGGGACGCGGCGGCGTACCCGAACGAGCGCACCTTGGGCGGGATCGTGAGGGACAATGCCACGAAGATCACGGGCGTGATCAGCACGGCGCCCGCGACGAGGAGCGCATTGAGCACGATCGCAATACCGAGGTTCGGGCTCAGCGCGAAGCCGGCCCAGGCCGCGGCGACGCCGAGGCTCACCGCGGCCACGAAACGTGGGATCAACGCGGGCCCGCGGGCCAAGAGCCGGGTGGCGATGGGTGCACCGATCATGAGAGCGATGAGTTGCGCCGGAGCGAGCGCCGCGGCGATGTAGCCGCGCTCTGCCGTGCCCACGTGAAAGATCTTCGCGTAGAAGAGATTGCTCATCTCGCCCAGGCCGATGAACGCGGTGGCGAGAAACGGGAGGGCATAGAAGATCCGGCGCAGTGTGCCGACGTTCCACACGATCCGCCAGGACTCCGCGAACGACGGCGGCACCTCTTCGGTCGCGATGCTCTCCTCGGACGCGCCCATGGCGGCGCGCTCGTAGTGACCACGCACGGGCTCGCGGAGCTTGAGCGCGAGCAGCACCATGATCGCGGTCGGGAACGCGAACAGGATGAACGGCACGCGCCAGCCGAACGCGGCGCCGACGGGTCCCGCGACGAGCGGCCCGATGCCGGCGCCGATCGCCAAGGCGGCGCGCTGGAGCGAGAACACACCGTTGCGCGCCTCGAAGGGGTAATAGTCGGCGAGCAGCGAGTTGTGGGTGGGAGGGTTCGCGGCCTCGCCGAGCTGGGAGCCGGCGCGCGCGATGAACAGCATCCAGGTCGCGGTGGCGAAACCCGTGAGCAGGGAGAACCCGCCCCAGATGATCGCGCCGAGGATGGCGATCGGTACCCGTCGGCGGCGGTCGGCGACGAACCCGATGGGGACCGAGAGCAGGATTGCCGCGGCGCCTACGAGTCCCACGAGCGTGATCGCATCGCCGGTGGTCAGATGCAAGTCCTTGGCGATATCGGGCAGCAAGACGCGGAAGGCGGTCTTGTCGAGCTGGTCGACGGCGGTGAGGCCGAACAGGATGAGCACCGGGTACAGCGGCGCGCCTCCACCGAGTGACCGCGCCCAATGACGGATGCGGCTGACGCCTTCGGGTCGCGCGGTGGTCGCGGTCACGGCGCGGGCTCCGTCACTCGGTCCGCGACCGGAAGCGGCGTGTCCGCGTGGGGGAGTGCTACGGCTTCGATCGCATCGACCTCAACGCGGCGGTCCGCCAGGAGACTGGGGACGAGGATGCCGCGGCGATCGGCGATCCATCGCAAGTACGCGTCGCGCACCCGTGCGAGCGCGGCACCCAGACCGCCGGGAAGGATCCACAACACGACCAGGACTCCGGCGCCGCTCGCGATCAGTTGCCAGTTCCCGGGCAAGAAGTACTGCGCCCCGCGTACGTACACCGATCCGAGCACCGCGCCGGGCAGCGACGCCATTCCTCCGATGACGACCGTAGAGAACGCGTACAGACTCTCGATCGGCGCATACGGCTCTGTCCCCAACCCGTTCTGTTCGTGCACGAACAGCACACCGGCGACCGCCGCCATGAAACCCGAGACTGCGAACGCCACCACGGTCGTGCGCACGGCGTCGACACCATACGAACGGGCCGCGTTCTCGTTCTCGCGAATCGCCACGAGTGCGCGCCCCGTGCGGCTGCGTCGGATTCCCCGCGCGCCCAGCATCATCAGGGCCAGCACGACCAACGCGAAGTAGTAGAAGCTGGTCTCGGACTTGATGCTGATGATCCCGAAGATGTCGGGCCGCTCGATGCGCGAGGCGGGCAGCCAATCGCCGAAGAACTCGCGGTTGAGGAGATACGACTGCGTGACCAGCGCGAACGCCAACGTGATGACGGCGAGCGTGAGTCCGCGGCGACGGATCGCCGGATAACCGATCACCACCGCGACGACCGCACCGACGAGTCCCGCCGCGAGCATCGCGAGCGAGATGTCCCATCCTTCGTTCGATGTCAATGCCCCGCCGACCGCGGCACCGATCCCCATGAATGCGACCTGGCCGAGACTGACCTGACCGGCCCATCCCGTGAGCACAACGAGCGAGAGCGCGACGATCGCGTAGATGGCGATGACCGCCGCGAGACTCACGCGCGATTCGGACAAGAACGCCGGGAGTGCCACGAGGAATCCGAGGATCACCGCTCCCACCCCCCACAGCGCGAAGCGCACCTCGGGGAGTCGCACGAGTTCCGGTGGCACGCGCTTCACCTCGCCGACCGCGCGCCAGGTGCTCACGTCGCCCGATCGGGTCGAGCTGGCACGCTTGGCGAAGAGGAGCGCGAGCAGCACGATGATGAAGAGCGCGACGTCGTTGAACGCGGGGCGGTTCCCCGGCTGGAACGTGTTGCACTGGTCGAGAATTCCGATCCCGATCGAGGCCACTGCGATGGTGGGGAAGCGTTCGAAACTTCCGATAACCGCCGCGCCGATGGCCTGGATGAGGAACGCCGGTCCGAGCGCTTGGCCGATCGGAAGTCCAACGGTGCCGGCGCGGAGGAAGATCGCGACGAACGCCAAGGTGGACGCGATGATCCATACGATCGTCTGCACTCGCCCGACGGGGATTCCCAGCATCGCGGCGCGGTCCGAACGTTCCGCCGCGGCCCGGACCGCGATCCCGGTGCGGGAGCGGGTGAGGAACAGCGTGAGCCCGATGAGACACAATGGGACTGTGACCAGGGTGACGATGTCGTTCGCATTGAAGATCGTGCCGCCGAACGACCAGTTGATCGTGAACGGCGGTGCGAGCCGCTGGCCCAGCCCACTCAGCGTGTCGCCGCCGAGCCAAGACGGAATCTGAAATGCGATCACCACCAAGACCACTGACAGGCCGATCGTGGCCACGGTGAGGATGAGGCGCGGCGCGTTGCGGAACCGGCGGATGATCACGAGTTCGGTGAGCGCGCCCAGGACCAGGGCGCCCGCGAGCCCGATCGCCGCGCCCAACCAGTAGTTCCAGCCGAATCCGAGAACCAGGATCACCGTGAGCGTTGCCGGCGCCACACCGAGGTCCGCCGCGGCGAAGTTGATGACGCGATTCGATCGGTACACGAGCGCAATGCCGAGCGCGATGAGTGCGATACGTCCGCCGACCAGCGCGCCGTTGAGGACGATGCCGAGCGGAGCCGGATACGGGTACACCGTGACCGCGAACGTCACGATGCCGATAGGAATCAGCCACGCCAGCACCTTGCGCATGGTGGCATCGGGGATGAAACGGATCGCGAGCGCGTTCATGCCGCGCCTCCGCCCCGTCGAGTTCGGCGTGCTTCCCCCCGGAACACTCGCGTGACCCTACGCAGCCACGCAGTGGGATTGTGGCCGCGTCACGCGGGCGTCCTGGCGACGAAGTCGTTCACGACCGCGGCGAGTTCGGGGCCGCGGTCCTCCTGGAGGAAGTGGCCGCCCCCCACGATGGTCGTGTGGGGTTGGCCGTGCGTCCCCGGAATGCGCGCCTGGAGCAGGGCATCCGACCCGGCGGTGATGGGATCGCTGTCGGAGAAGGCGGTGAGGAACGGACGGTCGAATTGTTCGAGCACGTTCCACGCGGCGCGGTTCGGGGCCGCGGCCGGGTCGTCGGGCGAGGTCGGCACCAGCAGCGGAAACTGCCGAGCGCCTTCCTTATACGTCTCGTCCGGGAACGGCGCGTCGTATCCGGCGATCACGTCGGCCGTGAGATCGCCGACGCAGCCACCGTTGATGATGAAGCCGGTGGGGAAGGTCTCGACCTCCTGCGAGAACTTCTGCCAGGCGAGGAACGCATCGCCCGGAGCGTTGTCGCCCGTGGGCAGGAACGTGTTCGCAGTGACCACGCGACGGAATCGCTCGGGCATCGCGGCCACGAGGCGCAGGCCGATCAGTCCGCCCCAGTCCTGGCAGACCAGGGTGATGCCATCGAGTCCGAGACCCGTCAGCCACGCGGTCATCCAGTCGACGTGGCGGGCAAACGTGTACTCCGTGCGCGGCGACGGCTTGTCCGAACGTCCGAAGCCGACGAGGTCGGGTGCCACCACACGGTGACCGGCGGACGTGAGCACGGGAATCATGTGGCGATAGAGGAAGCTCCACGATGGCTCACCGTGCATCAACAGGATGGTCTCCGTCGCGTCCGGTGGGCCTTCGTCGACGTGGTGGACGCGCAGGTTGCCACTGCCGTCGCCGCGGGGAACGTCGAGGTAGTGCGGCGAGAATGGATAGCCGGGCAGGTCGACGAAGCAGTCGTCGGGAGTGCGCAGTACTTCCATCAGGTTTGCTCCAGGAGGCGGGTCATGGTGTGGACGATGATCTCGCTGGCGGCATCCATGGAGAGACCCTGCTCGCGCAGGCTGTCCCAGGCGTTCGCGCCCAGCAGCAGCGTGAGCGCGCCGAGTGCGATGTCGTGGTCGGCGCGACCGGTGAGCACTGCGCCGAAGAGCCGCTCGATGTCTTGACGGCTCACCTCACGTCCGGTGCGCAGCACGTCGGCGAGGGCGGGGGACAGCGGCGCCCATTGCTCGGCGGCGCGTCGGACCGCACCGAAGTTCTCGTGGATCGCCACGCGTTGATCGGCGGCGGCCGTGATCCTTTGTTCAAGGGGCAGGCCGGCGTCGACGGGCTGGAGGAGCGTGGACATCTGCTCGAAGTGGCGCGCCGCCGCGGCGCGGAAGAGGTCGTCGAGGTCGTCGAAGTGCACGTAGACCGAGCGCACCGAGATCCCGGCCCGCTCCGCGATCTCCCGGGCGGTGGGTCGGACCTGTCCGGAGTTGGCCAGCTCGAGTACCGCGTTGACGACCGAATCTCGGGTGCGTTGCGCACGGGCAGATCGGCCGTCGACCGTCGGAGCACTCGTCATCGGGCGGCACGGTAGAGGTCATTGCACGGCGCGTGCAATGGCAGGCTCATCCGGCGGTTTCTCGTAGGCGGCGGGCGAGGGCTCGGAGCTCGAACTTCACGACCTTGCCCGTGGCGTTGAGTGGAAGGGCGTCGACGATCTCTACGTAGCGCGGGGCCTTGAAATTGGCCATCGTGTCTCGGCACCACGCGACGATCGCCTCCGGCGTCGGGCTCGCGTCGGGGCGCGCCACGACGAACGCCATCCCGACCTCGCCCATGCGGTCGTCGGGGACGCCGATGACCGCGACCTGTGCGATCGCGTCGTTCGCGAGCATCAGGTTTTCGATCTCGGCCGGATAGGCGTTGAAGCCGCCGACAATGAACATGTCTTTCGTACGGTCGGTGATCTTGAGGTACCCGCGCTCGTCCATGATCCCGACGTCGCCGGTGTGGAGCCAGCCGTCGGCGTCGATCGTCGCCGCGGTCTCCTCGGGATCGTCGAAGTACCCGAGCATCACGTTATAGCCCCGCACCACGATCTCGCCGGGATCGCCACGCGGTAGCTCGACGCCGTTGTCGTCGACGACGAGCACCTCGACGTCGGGAATCGCGCGGCCGCTGGTGGTCGCGATGGTCTCGGGGTCGTCGTCGTAGCGACACATCGTGGCGATGCCCGATGCTTCGGTGAGCCCGTAGCCGGTGATGATCGTTTCGAAGGTGAGCTCGTCGCGCATGCGGGTGATGAGCTCGACCGGAATGGCGGCCGCGCCGGTGACCGCGAGTCGCAATGACGAGAGGTCGTATTCGCCGCGGCGGGGATGATCGAGGATCGTATGGAACAGGGTGGGCGGTCCGGGAAGCATCGTGATGTGTTCGCGACTGACGCGTTCCAAGACCTGGTCGACGTCGAAGACCGCCTGCGGGTGGATCGTGGCACCGGTCATGAGTGCACTCAACCATCCCGCCTTGTATCCGAACGCGTGGAAGAAGGGGTTCACGATGAGATAGCGGTCGCCCTCGCGCAGCCCGACGACGTCGCTCCAGGCTTGGAACGCACGGAGTGTCGCGCCGTGGGTCTCCATCACGCCCTTGGGATTCCCGGTGGTGCCGGAGGTGAAGAGGATGTCCGAGAGGTCGTCCTTCGTGAGCGCGGCAACGCGCTCGTCGATCTGGTCGGTCGCGTCCGGCGCGTCGGCGAGAAAATGGTCCCAACTCGACGGGCCGGTGGTGCGGAGCGTGACGATGGTGCGCAGGTCGGGAAGGTCGGCGGCCGGATCGACCGCGGCGCGCAGGAGGGCTTCGTAATCCGTGCCGAGGAACTCACCCATCGTGACGAGCACCTTCGCGTTAGCTCGCCCGAGGA
>JANYLF010000295.1 GCA_025357995.1 Acidimicrobiia bacterium
CGTGGGTGGGCAGCGTGTCGCGGAACTGCACCGTGGCGCCCGGCGGCCGAGTCGCCCGAACCCCCTCGTACGAACCGTCGTCACGCAGACACCGCTCAAGGATCGCGGCACGGTCGACCGAGAAGCGCGTGACGTCGTAGCCCATCCGCCGCGCGAGCTCGGCCGCGACCTCGTTGTTCGATCGGCTCTCGCCCACCGGCGCGATCACGGGAGGGAGCTCCTGGAGCACGTAGGAGCCATACGACGCCGCGAGATCGTGCGTTTCGAAATGCGTCGTGGCCGGGAGAACGACGTCGGCGAATCGTGCGGTGTCGGTCATCACCTGGTCGTGCACGACGGTGAAGAGGTCGTCGCGCGCGAGCCCGCGCAGTACCGCGGTCTGATGAGGGTTCGTCGCGGCGAGGTTCGATCCCTGGACGAACAACACGCGGATCGGCGGATCGAGTTGGTCGTCACACAACGCGGCACCGAACGTGTTCATGTTGAACGCGCGCGCCCGGCGACGCTCGGGCGGCGTGTCCGGCTCCCGCGCATCCCACGCGATCGGGGTTGCCTCCCCCAAGCTCGCCATTACGCCCGCTCCCGCAACCCCGAATTGGCCCACCAACACCGGCAGCGCCATGACCGCCGCGCACGCCGATCCGCCGTTGGCGTTCCGCTCGAGGCCCCACCCGGGACGCACGAGTGCCGGACGCACGGTGGCGAGCAACGTCGCGAGTTCGACGATCGACGCCGACGGCACGTCACAGATCTCGGAGGCGGCATCGAGTGAGTACTGGTCGGCCGCGGCGAGGAACTCGTCCACTCCCGTCGCGTGCTGCGCCAGAAACTCGTGATCGAGAAGGTCACGGGTGGCGAGTTCGCGCGCAACGGCGTACGCGAGCACCACATCGGTGCCGGGCCGCACTGCGAGGTGAAGGTCGGCTCGCCGTGCGGTTGCGGTGGTGCGGGGATCGACGACCACAACGGTCGCGCCGAACTCGCGTTGGGCACGCGTCACGAGCGGCGGGAAATGTGTGTTCGACACCGTGGGGTTCGCACCCCAGATGACGATGAGTCGGGAGTGCACCACATCGAGTGGGTCCGCCGAGAACATCGACCCGAACAGCGAGTGGTAGGCCACCGTGTACGTCGCGGCGCACACCGTGTGGCGCACGCGACTCGCGCCGAACCGTTTCCAGAAGCGTTCTCCGACCTCGTCCTGGAGGAGCGGGGCCGACGAGTTGTACACGTACGGCACGACCGATTCGGGACCGGTCTCGGATTCCGCCGTGCGCAACCGAGCGACGATCATCTCCAACGCCTCGTCCCAGGTGGCCGGTCGAAACTCGCCGGCACCTTTCGGTCCGGTGCGGATCAACGGAGTCATCACTCGCTCGGGCGCATATACGCGCTGCGCGTGGTGCTTCACCTTCTGACAGATGAATCCGTCGGTGAAAGGGTTCCCGGTGGCCGCGTCGACCTTCGTGATTCGACCGTCCGTCACCGTCACCGTCAGCGAACACGTGTCGGGACAGTCGAGCGGGCAGGCGGTGATGTGGTCGACGGCAGCCATGGCACCAGTCTCGCTTCTGGCTTACTCGCGGACGGTGAGCGGGCCAGTCGAACTCGCGGTATTCACGTCACCCCACACCTGGTAGGTGAGGCCGAGTCGCGCCAGATGGTTCCACGAAATTCTCGGGCCCGAGATCGGGAGCCATCGGTGGTCACCGGGCGTGAGATCCACGAACACGCCACCCACGATCGATCCCCCGGATCTCACGGCGAGGAGCGCGAGGCAGCGGTTGGCGGTGAGCGGTGAACACGTCACCTCCACGCGAGCGTGACGGTGATGGACCCGAAGTTCGGGGTCGACATCCAGGGGCGGCGGAGCTGGGGGCGGAGGACCGCCGAACGTGATGGGCGCTGCCGCGCCGACGAACCCTGCCCCGCCATCGACGATCTGCGACACGAACACCACACAGGGTGTGGTGGTGCAGTCGACGGTGGCGCTCGCGTTGAAGGTCGTACGCGCGACGTAGGACGTCGACAGACTCCCTGCGGAATCCGCATGTGCGAACACGAACGGCTGGGTCGTGACATCGCAGTTGTCGAGCGCGGTGAGGAGCGTGATCGGCTGATCGAGGATCTGGGCACGACACTCGGTCACGCTCCAGCCGTTCACCGAAGGCGTCTCGGTGAACCCGGTCCCGGACACCGCGAGCGTCTGACCATCGCTCAGGCCCACACTCGGCGTCACGGTGACAATGTGCACCGCCGCAACCGCGGCACCCGCTGTGCTCGTCCCAGCGAGGCCGCCGACGATGACACCGGCCACCAGAACCACGCATGCCTGCAACCGTCCGCCCATTCGGGACCCCTCCCCTAGGCGGCTCAGGTTACGCGGTGGCGCGGTCGCGTGCGACCTCGTCGAGATCTGCGTACTCGGTCTCGGTGTCGGCCCAGTCCTCGAACTGGATCACACCGAGCTCCGTGAAACGCTCGCGCAACCACCCGTCACCCGCGTCGAGCAGGCCGAGCTTCTTGCAGTTCGGAACGATCTTCGAGAACAGGATGTTCTGGAACTCCTTGCGGCTCGGGTCCTGCAACACGAGTGTGAGGGCTTCCTTCACGTCGACGCCCATCCGCTCCCAGACCTCCTGCTGGAGGAACCGGTCGCGCATGCGCACCGCGGCCTCGAATGCAAACTCCTGACGCTCGCGGATCTCCTTCGAGTTGAGTTCCTTGTAGAACTCCTGCAACGAGAGCACACCGAACGCCACGTGGCGCGCCTCGTCGCTCATCACGTAGCGCAGCAGCTTCTTCAGGAGTGGCTCGGTGGTCATCTGATGCATGAATCCGAACGCAGCGAGCGCGAGGCCCTCGACCATGATCTGCATGCCGAGGTAGGTCATGTCCCATCGGCTGTCCGCGATGATGTCGTCGAGCAGCATCTCGAGGTGCGCGTTGATCGGGTAGTGGCCCGAGAGTTTCGTGTCGAGGTACTTCGCGAAGACCTCGACGTGGCGCGCTTCGTCCATCACCTGGGTGGCCGCGTAGTACTTGGCGTCGATCCACGGCACCGTCTCGACGATCTGCGCCGTGCAGATCAGCGCGCCCTGCTCACCGTGCATGAACTGGGACAAGCTCCAGTTCTGCATCTCGATGCCGAGCTGGATCCACTGATCCTCGGTCCACGTCGAGAACACGGTGCCTTTGAGCTCGACGTTCTCGCCGAACACCTCGGTGCCGTTCATCTGCACCTGGTTCGCGAGCGCCACCGCGGCTTGATCCACTTCGATCGACCAGTCGAGGTCGGTCTCCGCGTTCCACTGCGACGTCTTCGCCTTCTCGTACAACTTGATCAGCGCCGGACGGGACCGCGCGTAGTCCCACGTGAAGAGTGAGTCGGCCTCCGCACGCACGGTGTGCACGATCGCGTCGACATCCGAGTTGCTGATGGACAGGATCGCCTCGAGATCGTCGACATCGTCGCGACCGATCAGTTCGAAGTTGGTGGTCATAGCTACCTCACTCGGACATTGGAACAGGGGTTGGGACGGGAAATGCGGGAACCACATGGCGACGGACAAGCGTGCGGGCGGCGGTCTCGTCCGTCATTGCGAACGGCGCCCGGTCGGGATGGAGGTACGCGAGCAACACGCGGGTGCTCCACTCCGCCGCGCTCGACGCGCGGTCCGGGGGGAGGAACCGCGCGAACACCGGAGCGAAGCGCGCCGACGCGTCCGCAAAGAGTCGATCGCCGCCCTCGAACGACAACGCCGGCAAGACGACTTCGGGCTCGAGGTCGAGCGCTCGCTGCAGCGCGGCGTGGGTCACGAGTGCGCGGGCGGCCGTGACGAACATCGCAGTAGCCGCGTCCTCGAGGTCGGCCGCGCCGTCGGCGCTCGCGATGATGTCGCTGGTCACCCGGTCAATCTCGGCACGAACCGTCGCTTCGACGACCGCCGCTCTGTTGGGAAAATACCGGTACACGGTCGCTCGGGAGCAGGAGGCCTCGCGGGCGATGTCGTCAAGCGTGGTCTTGGCCACCCCATGACGGCCCAGGCACACCATCGCCGCGTCGAGAATCCGCACCTCGACGTCATCCGACCTGAGTTCGCGCGTTTCGACGGCTGTGGAAGGCGCAGACATGACAATGAGACGTTACGACAATAAGCGTCTCATGATCAACGTGTCTTACGTCACGACTTGTCTGACCCTCCGCTCGCACCTCTGATGGATGTGCGTCACGACTGCTCGCTCCGTGTCTGCTCGCCTCGCAAGCTCCGGCTCGGGAGCGGGTAACGACCGAACGGAGCGCAGCGGAGTGAGCCGCGACGGAGCGAGCCCCGCTTCCGGTGACCGACAGAGCGCGAGCGGACGAGCAATCAGGGCGTGAGGATCCCCGCCAGGAGTTGGGTGCGAACGAGGGTGGCGACCTCGGCGGGGTCATCGAGGTTCCAGGCACCGTGGGAACCGATGAGCGACAGGATCATGCGAGCAACGAAATCGGCGGCTTCGTTGAGATCCACGCCTTCGATCACCCGCCCGCCAGCTTGCTCGCGCTCGAGATAGGGCAACAGGAACTCGGTGATGAACTGCAACGGACGTTCCTGCTCGACCGTCAGGAGGGGCAACAACTTCTCCGGCTCGGTGATGAGCACCTTCTGCAAGACCTCGTGGCCATGCACCGCAGAGTGGGCGAACACCAAACCGCTCTCGACGAGCGACGCGAAATCCGGCGCGCCCGCGACCGCCTCGGCCAGCCGACCGAAGAAGCGGTCCATCTCCCAGCCCACTGCGGCACGCAAGAGCTGATCCTTCCCACCCGGAAACACGCGGTACACCGTGGCGCGGGACACGCCACTCTCCTTGACGACGTCTTCGACGGTCGTCTTGGCGATCCCGTAACGGGCAACACACTCGTATGCGCCCTCAAGCACGCGCTCACGCAACGCCGGTTCGGTCGTGCTCACCCGTGGCCGCTCACGCGTCGAGCAACGAGTCGATACCGACGGTGAGCCCGGGCCGATCCGCGACACGACGCACCGCGAGCAAGACGCCGGGCATGAACGACGACCGGTCGAAGGTGTCGTGGCGAATCGAGAGCGACTGGCCACTCGTGCCGAGGATGACTTCTTGGCTTGCGATCATGCCGCGCATCCGCACCGAGTGCACACGAATGGCGTCGGCGACCAGCCCGCCGCGCGCACCCTCGGCGATCACGGTCGTGGTCGGATCCTCCGCCCAGTCCTTCGACGCCTCTGCCATGCGGCGGGCCGTTGTCATCGCCGTGCCCGACGGCGCATCGATTTTCTGATCGTGGTGCAGCTCGATGATCTCCGCGGTGTCAAACCACGGTGCGGCGAGCTCGGCGAAGCGCATCATCAACACCGCACCAATCGCGTAGTTCGCCGCGATCACGGCGTTGGCCGGCGCGTGCGCGAACAACTCCGCGTATTCGTCCAGATCATCGGCGGAAAATCCCGTCGTGCCCACCACGGAATGCACGTCGTGCGCCGCGCACCATCGGATGTTCTCGCGGGCGGCATCGAGCACGGTGAAGTCGATCGCGACGTCGGCGCCGGCATCGAGGAACGCCGAGGCGTCGGACGCGATCACGATTTCGCTGTCGGCGACCGGCGCGCCGGATCGAAATGGATCAACCGCCGCGACCAGCTCGCAGCCGTCGGCCATCCGTACGGCCTCGCAGACCGTGGCTCCCATGCGCCCGCCGGCACCGAACACCCCGACCCGAATCATCCTCGAACACTACCGACGAGAGAGAGTCAGGAGGGCGAGCGGACGGACAACTCCCGCCAAACGGGTTGCCGCTCGCCCGTGGCCGTATCGCCTGGCCCGCCGGCCGACGGCGCTTCGAGCGGCCCGTGAACGAAGTGAACAAGAGCGGAGTCAGGCGGCGAGATCGCCGATCAGATCGGCAGCGTGCAGCGGGCCCACCACCGAGAGCACGAGCTCGTCGGTCGCGAATACCCGGTCGATCACCCGGCGCAGATCGTCGAGGGTGACCGCATCGACGGCATCGACGATCTCGTCGACGGTCGGCACTTCGCCCAGAGTGAGCAGCCCCCGCCCGAGTCGGTGCATACGGCTGGAACTCGTCTCGAGCGCGAGCGTGGTCGCACCCTTCAGATGACCCTTCGCCGCCACCAGCTCCGACGCGGGCACACCGTCGGTCACGAGCCGGGCGAGCTCCTCACGAATGACCTGGAGCGTTTCTCCAACGCGATCCGGAGCGGTGCCCGCGTAGATCGACATCGAACCGGTCCCTTCGTACGCCGCTCGGTACGCGTATACCGAATACGCGAGTCCGCGGCGTTCGCGAATCTCTTGGAACAGACGGGACGACATCCCACCGCCGAGCACCTGATTGACCACGGACAACGCGTATCGATCCGGGTCGTCGCGCGCGATGGACCGCATGGACAGCACGAGGTGGGCTTGCTCGGTGCTGCGGTGCTCACCGGTCGAGGCCACCGCGGCGCGGAACGGGAAATGCTCCCGCTGCGGCCGGTCGCCTCGATCTTCCGGGAGGCAGCGCAACGCATGGTCGACGACGGTCGCATGATCGAGATTGCCCGCGGCCGCGATCACGACGTTGCGGGGTCGGTAGTGCGCGGCGTGGTACTCGACGATGGCGTCGCGAGACATCTCGCTGATCGAGTCGCGCGTTCCGAGCACGGAACGACCGAGTGGATGACCAGGGAACAGCGCCGCGTTCGCGAGCTCGTGCACCACGTCGTCGGGCGCGTCGTCGCGCATGCCGATCTCTTCGAGGATCACGCGACGTTCCGACTCGATCTCGTCCGGCCGGAACGCCGGATGCCACACGACGTCGGAGAGAATGTCGAGTGCGAGTGTGAGGTGATCGTCGGGGACCCGCACGTAGAACGCGGTGTACTCCTGGGTCGTGAAAGCATTCATGTCGCCGCCGACCGACTCCACCGCGGCCGCGATCTCTGCTGCGCTGCGATCCGGCGTGCCCTTGAAGAGCAGGTGCTCGAGGAAGTGACTCGCTCCGAACTGCGTCTCGCCCTCGTCGACCGCGCCCGAGCCGACCCAGAACCCGACGGCGACCGACCGCAGGTTTGGCATGGCCTCGGTGATCACGTGCGCGCTGCCGACCTCGGTGATCGAGACCGCGTCCTCGGATGCGCGCGCACCGTGGTCGTCGAAGAGTGACGACTGTCCGATTCGGGCAGTTTTCACGCTGATTTTTGGGTCGAGAGGCCCCATCGAAGTACCGTCCGCGCCAGTCACAGGAGCCGTATCGACGCACCGAGTGGTCGCCTGGAGACGTTTCCGTCACTTCCGGCGCGAAACGGTCCGCATCAGGATCGACACGAAACGACTTCGGCGTCAGTACACGCGATGACCGCGTGGACTGACGCCGAAGTGGAAATGCTGGGTGGTGCTGAGTTATCGCCGGCGGCCTCCGCCACCACGGCGGCTGCCACGACCGCGGTCGCCGCCTTCGCTGCGACCACCTTCGCTCCGACCGGCCTCGGCCGGACCGAGGTCACCGAACTCGGCCTTGGCCTGCTCATCCCACGAGTCTTCGAACGACGCCACCTTCGGCGCGTCGCCCCGATCCTCGCGTGGCGCACGATCCTCGCGTGGCGCACGATCCTCGCGCGGGGCACGGTCGCGGGGCGCACGGTCACGACCGCCGTCGCCGTTCTCCGACGCTTCGCCGTCACCTTCGGGCGCATCGCCCGCGAGCGACAGCGAGAGCTTGCCCTGGTTGTCGATGTCGTCCACGCGTACGAGGACCTCATCGCCGAGGTTGAACACATCTTCCACCTTGTCGATGCGCTTGCCGCGCCCGATCTTGGAGATGTGCAGCAGTCCGTCACGCCCGGGAAGGATGTTGACGAACGCACCGAACTTGGTGATGTTCACCACTCGGCCGTTGTACTCAGCCCCGATGTCGGCGGTCGGCGGGTCGAGGATGAGCTCGATGCGGCGACGCGCTTCGTCCACCTGTGAGCTGTCCTTGGAGCCAACGCTCACCGTGCCGACCACACCGTCGTCGGACACCGCGATATCGGCGCCCGTCTCTTGCTGGATGGTGTTGATGACCTTGCCCTTAGGCCCGATGACCTCACCGATCTTGTCGATCGGAATCTGGAAGCTGATGATCTTCGGTGCGGTGGGACGCACGTCGTCGCGGGGAGCGGCGATCGCGCCTTCCATCACCTCGAGGATCTTGAGCCGGGCTTCCTTGGCCTGTTGCAACGCGGCCGCGAGCACATCGGCGGGCAGACCGTCGATCTTCGTGTCGAGCTGCAACGCGGTGACGAACTCCGCCGTGCCCGCGACCTTGAAGTCCATGTCGCCGAACGCGTCCTCGGCTCCGAGGATGTCGGTGAGGGTCGTGTACTTGCCCTCGGCGAACACGAGGCCCATCGCGATGCCCGCGACCGGCGCCTTGATCGGCACACCCGCGTCCATCAGCGAAAGCGTGGAGCCACACACCGACGCCATCGACGTGGAACCGTTCGACGCAAGCACGTCGGACACGACCCGTAACGTGTAGGGCCACTCGAGCTTGGTCGGGATGACCGGTACAAGCGCGCGTTCCGCAAGTGCGCCGTGACCGATCTCGCAACGCTTGGGCGAGCCGACTCGTCCGGTCTCGCCAGTCGAGAACGGCGGGAAGTTGTAGTGGTGCATGTAGCGCTTGCGCTCGTCGAGCGTGATGG
>JANYLF010000306.1 GCA_025357995.1 Acidimicrobiia bacterium
TCATCGAGACGTTCCAACGCCTCCACGCCGATGGTTCCACCATCATGATGATCACGCACGATCACGCGTTGGCCGACGCCACACCGCGCCAAGTCACGATGCACGACGGCCACATCGTGACGGAAGCCGCCGCGGCCGTATGAGCCCGACCACCCTCGACGAACTCGATCCGCTCCCCGCTTCGGGCCCGGCACCGTCGCCACTGCGCAGTCGTTTGCTGCCTCGAGACGTGTTCGGCGTCGGCACCGTCGGCCTGCGCACGCGCAAACTGCGCACCGCGCTCACCGCGACGGGTATCGCCATCGGAATCGCGGCACTCGTCGCGACGATGGGCATCTCGTCGTCGAGCCGAGCAGATCTCGGAGACAAGCTCGACGCCCTCGGCACGAACCGGCTCGAGGTGCAGGCCGGCACATCGTTCCAACCCGGTTCCACTCCCGCGCTCGGAGACGACTCCGTGGTCATGATCCGGCGGATCTCGCCCGTGCAGTACGCCAGCGGCATCAACACCGTGTCCGCAACGGTGCGCCGCACGCAATACGTGAGCGCGACCGAGACCGGCGGCATCAGCGTGCAGGCCACCGACTCCGACCTCGCGGCCACCCTCGGCGCCAAGGTGCGTGACGGCCGATTCCTCAGCGCGAGCGACCTCAAGCTGCCGGCGATCGTGCTCGGCGCGGGTGCGGCATCCACGCTCGGCATTACGAACCTGGACCACGACCCGCTCGTGTTCGTGAGTGGCACTTGGTTCACGGTCGTCGGCATCCTCGACTCGGCTCCGCTCTACCCGAACCTCGACACCGCGGCGTTCATCGGACTGCCCATCGCCGAGCAGCTCTTCAAGACCGCAGTCGCACCATCGAGCGTGTTCGTCGTGACGCAACCGAACCAGATCAACGCCGTCACCGCGGTGCTGCCGAGAACCGCGAATCCGCAGAGCCCGGGCGAAGTCCAGGTCTCCAACCCCTCGGACGTGATCAAGGCCAAGCAGGCCGCGGACGACACGCTGACCGCCCTGCTCCTCGGCCTCGGCGGGGTCGCACTGCTCGTCGGCGGCATCGGAATCGCCAACGTGATGGTGATCTCCGTCCTCGAACGCCGCACCGAGATCGGTGTGCGGCGCGCGCTCGGTGCAACCAAGGGCCACGTGCGGTCGCAGTTCCTCGTCGAGGCAATGTTGCTCTCCGCCCTCGGAGGGATCCTCGGAGTACTCCTGGGCGTGGGCATCACCGCGGGGTACGCCGCAATCCAGGGCATCACGTTCTCGATGCCGGTCATCGCCGGAGTGGTCGGACTGGGTGCGGCAATCGTGGTGGGGGCGATCGCCGGCATCTCGCCCGCCGGCCGCGCCGCGCGGCTCTCCCCGGCCGACGCGATCCGGCCCGCGTAACCGCGGCTGCCACTGCATTCTCAGTCGCACCCGGAGTCGATCGGTCAGGTCGGGACGACCTGCCAGGGTTCGGACTCGTCGTTGCGCGTGCCCGTATAGGGACAGCCCGCCCGGTCGACTCCGCCCGTGCTCAAGATGAGGCCAGTGTCGTGATAGGTCGTGGTCGTCGAGCCGATCGTGATCGCGATCGTCGGCACCGACGTATCGACCGATGTGGTGCAGAGCTTCGGGTCACAGCCATAGCAACCGGCCTTGTGGTGATCGGAGCCGTCGAAGTTCTCGAATCCGGTCTGGGCCAGGATGAGACTGCTCCCGACCGGGATCGTGTTCGTTCCCCATAGCGCGTAGCGGTAACCGGCGATCGTCACCGTCACCGTGACCCCCGTCAACGGCGCGTCGGTGAGATTGTCGATCTTGACCGCCGACGTATCCCAACCACCGCTGGAGCTATCGGGGGCTCCGACGAACACCACTCCGGATGAGCCTTGCCACGGGTCGGGTTTCGTCTGCAAGAGGTGTTTGTGGTGCGTGTCGTAGTACCCCGCGCTCACGCGGATCGGCGAGCCGGTGCTGCCGGGCAACACGGTCACCGGCGCGGTGACCGACCCCACCAAACTCGCAGTATCCGTGACGGTCACCGTCACCGTGTAACTCCCCACACTCGAATACGTATGACCAAACGACGCACCCGACTGCGTCACCGGAGCCGACCCATCACCAAAGTCGAACTTGTACGACGCGATCGGCGTGCTATCCGTATCCGTCGAAGCCGACGCATTCGCCGACACTCCCGACCCCAACACCACACTCGCCGGAGTCACCGTCACCCTCGCCACCGGCGCCGCATCCGGCGGAGGGCCGGCGGGACGATAGGCCGTCAGCGCAGCCAGCCAGGTGCCGGTCGACGAGCCGCCGGCCGCCAGAGCACCCGCGCCCGACGCGAGCTGATATCCGGCATCCAGGTGGTCTTTACCGATCGTGAGCATCGGGAGTGGGATCCAACCGGACGCCCAGGTCGGTGCGATCCCCGACTCGTTGCCTACTGCGCCGAAGAAGAGGTCACCACCTGAAGCTGCGGTCGCGGTTCCCGAGTTCCAAGTTGTCGCGGTACCAGTCGCGGCCGCGCCATTTTCGGCGGTACCGACACCGGCGAACTCGTCGACATTGATGTGGTACGCGGTGGTGCTCGCGAAAGTGAACGCGATCGCGGAACCAGGTGCCAGCGGAGCGACCGCGATTGCGGAGAACGTGACGAGGCGGTCCTTGGACGAGCCGTCGTTCACGTCACGGTCGATATGGAACGTGTCACCCGCGGCATCTGTAATCGTGACCGCGCCCGTGAGCGAAGTGGTCGAACCGAACAGCGCGCTCCCGAGCAACGCGTCGCCGACTTGCACACCCGCGGCGCCGACCGTCAACGTCGCGGAAGTCACGCGCGTCGACGACGTTCCTGTCGCGCTCGCGACGCGACCGACGTAGGTGATGCCACTCGCAGCCGCCGGCGCCACGTTGACGACCGACGCGGCCGAGATTCCACTGAATGCGACGATCAACGCAACGGAACCGCGCTGCGCCGACGCGAACAGCCGCGCGCGGCGGGGGCGGGTGTTCCCGCGCCTCGCCCGGTGTTGCGCGCGCAAACACGAAACGTGCATGGATCCCATGGTTCTCCAACCTCGCCCGGCGACTTCCGCGTCATTATGGCAAATCGACCAAAGGCGTGCTTACGGATGGCCGCGTATGAATTCGACGGCTGCCGCCCGGTCTCATCCCCCACGATCGCGCTGTCCGATTCATAACGTTCGGGCCAGATTCGCACGACCCGAACGCACACGGGACCGCCGTTCGATCAGATCACGTATGGCTGAAGTGCGAAGCGTCGGCCGAAAGTGGCGCGCCGGCCGCCAGCGCGGTCACCGACTTTCGCAGGCTCTCGAGGAGCAGGTCGGCCAGATCCGCGGTAAATCCTTCGCGAATCACGAACCGCAGGACCGCGATGTCCTCTGCGCCCCCGGGCAATGTGTACGCGGGAACCTGCCAGCCGTCGCGACGGAGATGATCGGACACGTCGAACACCGTGAAAGGCGTTCCGTCCTTGCAGCGCACCGCGAAAACCGGAATCTCCGAACCGTCGGTAATGAGCTCGAACGGTCCGACGGCGGCGACCTGCGACAAGAGCCCCATGGCAACGTCGCGTAACGTCTCCATGATCGAGGTGTATCCCTCGCGCCCGAGGCGGATGAAGCTGAAGTACTGACCCACGACCTGGTTGCCGGGTCTCGAGAAGTTCAGTGTGAACGTGGGCATATCGCCGCCGAGATAGTTCACGTGGAACACGAGCTCTTCCGGCAGGTCGGCCGCATCGCGCCAGACCGCGAATCCGATCCCAGGGTACGTGAGCCCGTACTTGTGACCCGAGACGTTGATCGACTTCACCCACGGGAGTCGGAAATCCCACTCGAGGTGCGGTTGAAGGAACGGTGCCACGAAGCCACCACTGGCCGCGTCGACGTGCATCGGGATCTCGAACCCGCTCCTCGCGTTGTGTAGCGCGAGTGCGTCGTGAATGGCGCCGATCGGTTCGTATTCGCCGGTGAATGTCGTTCCCAGAATCGCGACGACCCCGATGGTGTTCTCATCCAGCGCGCCGACGACCTGCTCCGGCGTGATCGAGTACCGGCCCGCCGCCATCGGCAGGTACCGAGGCTCGACATCCCAGTACTTGCAGAACTTCTCCCACACCACCTGGACGTTCGTGCCGAGGACAAGATTCGGCCGCTATGCGTCTGCTACGCCGACACCGCGACGCGCGCGCCACCGCCACTTCATCGCGAGGCCGGCAAGCATCACCGCCTCGCTCGACCCGATGGTCGATGCGCCGACCGGTTCGCCCGGTGCGTGAAACAAGTCGCTCACCATGTTCACGCAGCGCCGCTCCAACTCTGCGGTCTGCGGGTACTCGTCCTTGTCGATCATGTTCTTGTCGAACGACTCGGCCATGAGGCGATCGGCCTGGGGCTCCATCCAGGTCGTGACGAACGTGGCGAGGTTCAGGCAACTGCTGCCGTCGAGCAACAGTTCGTCGTGGATCAACCGGTACGCGGTGTCAGCGTCGAGACCGTCGACCGGCATTGCGTCCTTGGGCAACGGGGCCACACTCGGCCGGCCGCTGTACGCAACGCGAATGTTCGGGGCGGGATTCTTCGGTCCGTCGGCCATGTCTGCTCGTCCTGACATCTCGTCTCGGACGGCGACGGTACCGCAGGCGGGTTCGACTCGGTCGGTGTCGACGGCTGATCGCGCGCTGGCCACTGAGCGACTTCGCGCGCGCCTGAGTTCGGACGCCGACCTATCCTCGCCGTCGGCAACTCGGGTGGCGACCGTGAGATGTTGGAGTGGGCCTGCGCGGGCGACGGACCGGGCCTCGCGCTCCTTGTCGATCACGACGACGCCCAGCGCGAGTTTCAGTACGTGAGCGCCGCCGGGACATTCACCGAGACGGAACCAATTACCGACGTGGCCCATCGTCTCGGCTGGACGGTGGTGAGCATGGCGATGGACTGGGCGACGATCTTCCCCACTCCATCGCCCTGAACGAGCAGCACGCGCGGCGATCCGCCAGACTCTCCGCCGTGGCGCAACCCGATCCTTCACTGCGATGGGCCCTCCACGTACCGATCGTCGGCTGGCTCCCCCGGTATCAACGCAGCTGGCTCGGAGCCGACATCATCGCCGGCTTCACGGTCTGGGGCCTCTTGATCCCCGAGATGATCGCGTACGCGAGTCTCGCCGGGCTTCCGCCCCAAGCCGGGCTCTATACGCTGCTCGCATCGCTCGCGCTCTACGCCATCTTCGGCACCAGCCGCCAGCTCATCGTCGCGGGCACCTCCGCCTCGGCAGTGCTGGTGTATGCCGCGGTCTCCGATCTCTCGCCTCACAGCACCTCTGATTACGCGACCTTGGCCGCCGCGATGATCATCACCGCGGGTGTGCTCTTGGCGGTTGCCGGCCTCCTGAAGCTGGGATTCATCACCGAGTTCCTGTCGCGTCCCGTCATGACCGGCTTCGTGTTCGGCCTCGCGATCTTCGTCTCGGTCAGCCAGCTGCCGAAGCTCTTCGAGATCGAAAAGGGGCACGGCGACACCGTTCAACAGTTCTTCCACCTCGTCGCGAACCTCGACGACACGAGCCTCACCACGCTCGCGACCGGTCTCGGCGCGCTGGCAGTCCTGTTCGGCATCGAACGGTTCGCGCCGCGCATTCCCGGCGGCCTTGTCGTCCTCGTGCTCGGCATATCTTTTAGTGCGGTCCTCGACCTGTCCGGCCACGGTGTTGCCATCATCGGCGACATCACCGCCGGCCTGCCGTCGCCCGGATTTCCGAGTGTTGCGCTCGGCGACCTCTGGGTCCTCGTCCCTTCCGCGCTCGGGATGGTGCTCGTGATCTACAGCGAAGCGCTCGGGGCCGCCAAGACGTTCGCGGACCAACATGGCTACCGCGTCGACTCCAACCAGGAGATGATCGCGCTGGGCCTCGCCAACATCGGTTCCGGGCTGTTCGGTGGGCTCGCCGCCGGCGGCGGCCTTTCCCAGAGTGCCGTCAACGACGGTGCGGGCGCCCGGACCGAGCTCTCCCCACTCGTCGCCGCCGCCCTCAGCCTGATCACGGTGGTCGCGCTCACGCCGCTCTTCCACGACTTACCCGAGGCAGTGCTCGCCGCCCTCATCATCCACGCGGTGCACCACCTCATGCGGGTGGCGCAGATGCGGCGGTACTACCGGCTCGACCGCTGGGAGTTCTGGCTCGGAATCAGCACGCTGCTCGGCGTCGTCGTGTTCGAGGTGCTCCCCGGCCTCGGGATCGGCGTGGTGCTCTCGCTCGTCCTGCTGATCGGGCGCGCGAGTCGGCCGAAGGTCTCGATCCTCGGACGCGACCTCGCGCAACCGGGCGCGTATCGAGACATCGAACGGGATCCAGACGCGCAAACTATTGCCGGGATACTCATCGTTCGTCCCGACGCACAGTTGTTCTACGCGAACGCGCAAGCAGTGCGCGACGCGATCGACACGGCGGCAGCGGCGGAACCCCGCCCGGTGGTCGTCATCGTCGATCTCGACGCCAACGACGACCTCGACATCACCAGCGCGGAGCATCTCACCAAGCTCCAGGGTGAACTCGCGGCGAGCGGTATCCAGCTGTGCTTCGCGCACGTCCACGACCCGGCGCGAGACATCATGGAAGCGACCGGACTGCTCGAACGCGTCGGCCCCGAGCACTTCTTCGTCAACCTCGATACTGCCGTCAAGTGGGCGGAGCAGCGACCGAGCTGAGCTGCGAATCGATCACCGTCTCGGCCGGCGCGCTGCGTTCCCAGATGATCGCGCCGGTACACGCCGTTACCACCCAGCCGACGCCGAGCACACCGCACCACGTCATCAGCGTCAGCGCGACACCGATCGGTCCGAAACCTGTCCAACCCTTGAGCAGAGCCGGAAACACGAGCCTCGACGCGATCGGCAACGTGCGTACCTCAGCGAGGACCGGGCCTTCGACGAGGTCGCGCCCGGCATCGAACTCCTCTTCATCCATCGCCCGCTGAGCACGTACGTCCACACAATGGGTGCAGCCGGGCTGCTCATCGACGACATGGAGGAGCCGTCACCTCCCGCCCAATTCCTCGCCGACACCTGGGGCTACGCCGACGCCGCCACGATCCCTCGCGTGCTCCTGGTACGCGCCCGTCGGAGAGAGTTACCTGACACAATCCCCGCCCATGAGTGACCTCGCCCACACCCTGGTCGTCTGCGGCCTGCTGAGTGGGACGCAGCCGATCACATTGATGGGACTCTTGCTCGTGCTCGGCGGGGCGACTCCGCGGGCGAATGGCCTCTCGTTCTTGGCGGGCGCGTTCCTCGTCCAGGCGGGGCTGCTCATCGGCGCGAGCGCCCTCTTCGGAGGGAGCATCTCCGCCGGGTCCGATACCGGGCGCTCGTTTCTCGGCGTCCGCATCGGGATCGGGCTCCTGCTGTTCGTCTTCGGTTTGCTCTTGCGCCGACCGCCGGGCAAGCCGATCCCGGAGATCCCCCACGCGTTGGAGCGACTCCGAGACATGGGCCCGAAACAATCGTTCGTGGCGGGCATCGTGGTAGCCGACTACCAGGGCCCGGTGATCGCGTCGTTCGCGCTCGCATCGAGTTCGGTCGCGTTCGGCGGTCGGCTCGCCGGCCTCGGCCTCTACGCCCTGGTCGCGAGTGGGTTACCGCTGGGTCTGATGCTGTGGACCACGCGATCAGAGCGAGCGCGCGACCAGGTCACCAAGGTGACCACCTGGGTGATGCGCAACCGACGCAAGCTCGCTTCCTGGTTCACCATCGTCGGCGGGCTCTTGCTCGTGGTCGACGGAATCGCCTCGCTGCTCAGCACCTGAGGCGCTCATGCGGTTGTATTGCGCTACGCGTGACCCGCCGACGCGTCGGTCGAGCCATCGCCGGCGCCGAGCACCTGGATGACACCGAGGCCGATCAGCGCGATCACACCGAGGAACAGGATGACCAGCCCGGTCGGCCGCTCCCAGGCGACCAACACGAGCAGCAGCACCGCAAACAGTCCGGCGCGCAGTCCGGTCGCGTTGTTGGCGACCCAGCGATTGGTCGAACTGATCTCGCCCGCGTCACCGGCGCGCCCGGAGAGCCGGCCCCACTGCCGCCGGAGGGCCACCGCCGGTCGTGACGGGCCGGCAAGCCACGCGCTGAGCCACACGAGCAGGCCGATCACGAGCATCGTTCGGAATCCGCGTTGGACGAAGCGAGTCACGGTGTCGTAGATCGCGGCCGCGGCGGGATGTCCCTGCGCCGAGGCAGGCAGGGCGTCGAGATAGGCGGTGCGCGCGAAGCCGTATCCGATGACGCTGATCGCCATGGCGATCGTGATGCCGACCCCGACGCGCAACACTGCCTTCCGACGCTTCGGAGCAATCAGAATCGCGAGTCCGTACAGCACCAACGTGAGGATCGGGAGCCCCCACGCCACTTTGTCGAGGAGCTTCGTGTAGTCCTGAATCGACGCGAGATCCGAAGAGTCGATCAGTACAAACTGCACGTTCAGTCGCGTCACGTCAATGTTCTTGGGAACACCGACGCCAAGGCTGCCGAGTTGTTTCGCGACGGCACCGGCGAGCGGCCCGAGGTTGAGCACCACTTTGCCGTCGGCGTTCGTGACCGCACCGCTCTTGCGTCCGGTGAGTGCGTTCACGATCTGGTCGTGGGCTCGCTCGTTCGCGAGCCGCCACGCTTTGCCGAACGCGTCGGACTCGAGAATCTTCAGGGCTGCGTTGTGGACGAGCTGTTGCGCGCCCGCCGCAATCGGCGCCGCGAGGAAGCGCGCCGGCCTCGGCAACGCGGCCTTGGCCCGCTTGTCGATCTCGAGCGCCCCGACCACCACGTTGCTCACCCGGACGGCGACGGCTTCGCGCACGGCCGGGTTCTTGGAGAGCGGTGCGACGGTGTCGACGTAGCGCGACGGATCGAGCACGAGGTTCCGCACCCATACGGTCGCACCGGCCATCGGAAGGAGCAACGACGCGATCACGATCAACACGATGGAGGCGATCGCTCGCGCGCGCCGTTTCGGCGGCTTGATCGGCTCGGTGACCCCCGTGTCGTGTGTCATGTCATTCCCTGCTTCCTCAGAACGGGACGATTGGGACTCGACCCGCGGATGCGACCTCACATCATGCTCCACGGACCGTGAGCGATCCGTGACACTCCGCGATCTGTCGGTTACCTTGCCGCGACTCATTCTCAACTGGGTAGGAGGTTCCACCCATGCTCGCGTCAGATTTCGGGGTCGGCCAGGTCGTTCTTTCGTTGCTCTGGTTCTTCCTCTTCTTCCTGTGGATCATGCTCGTGTTCCACGTCGTTGGTGACATCTTCCGCAGCCACGACCTCAGTGGTGGGGGCAAAGCGCTGTGGTTGTTGCTCGTCATCTTCTTCCCGTATTTGGGCATCTTCGTGTACCTCGTCGCGCGAGGCACCAAGATGCACGAACATGACATGCAGACAATGCAGGCGAACGAGGCCGCAGCGCGCGCTTACATCCAACAGGCCGCCGGAACGAGTGGGAGCGCGGCCGACGAGCTGGCTCGTTTGGCCGATCTCAAGGAGAAGGGCGTCATCGACGACGCCGAATTCGCGAAGATGAAGGCCAAGGTCGTCGGCTAGACACGGCTCCAACAATTCACGCACTCTACGGAGCGGCAGCGGCCTCATGGCTGCTGCCGCTTCGTTCATCCAAGGTGG
>JANYLF010000315.1 GCA_025357995.1 Acidimicrobiia bacterium
AGCACGTACTCGGCGGTCCAGGGGCCGATGCCGGGCAACGCGACGAGTTGCGCCCGGAGTTCGTCACGGTCCGCGCCCGGGTCGATCGTGATCTCGCCGTCCGCGATCGCCGCCGCAATGTTGCCGATCGCGTTTCCCCTGGCACGGGGCATCGGCAGATCGGTTGCCGGAACTGCAGCGATCGCCGCCGCATTCGGGAAGAGGTGCGTGATCGAACCGGTCGGTGCGTCGAGTGGTTTCCCGAACCGTTGCGCAATCCGGGCCGCGATCGTGCGCGCACCGGCAACCGACACCTGCTGACCGATGACGGCACGGGCGACGAGCTCCGTACCGTCGGGATGACCAGGAACCCGTAGCCCCGGGCGCGCCTTGATCAGGGCTTTCAACACCGGGTCTCGGCCGAGCGCCGCGTTCACGCTCAATGGGTCCGCGTCGAGATCGAAGAGGCGGCGCGTACGGGCGACGGCCGCGTTGAGGTCACGCAGATCGTCGAGCCGGAACGCGCCGACCACGTGATCGTCGGCGGGCGTCACGGTGATCACGCCGGTGCCGTGAGGAAGATCGAGCGAGCGCCGATAGGAGCCATCGACCACTTCCTCCACGCCATCGACCGCGCGGAGCGCGAGGAACGCGAGCAGGCCCGCGCCATCGAACGGCGTACGCGCGGCAAGCCGCACGGTAACGGTTCCGGGCTCGGCGACGATGTTGCGGTGATGACGCAAGGCCGTGGGCGTGACTGCGAACACCTCGCGGATCGTGTCGTTGAATTGGCGAATGCTCGAGAAGCCCGACGCAAATGCGACGTCGGCGAACGTGAGATCCGTCGTCTCGATGAGGACTCGGGCCGACTGCGCGCGTTGGGCACGCGCCAACGCGAGTGGACCTGCGCCGACCTCCGCCATGAGCAGACGATTGATCTGGCGTTCGCTGTACGCGAGCCGTGTCGCGAGACCACCCACTCCATCGCGGTCGACGACACCATCGGCGATCAGGCGCATGGCCCTCGCCACCACGTCACCGCGGGGATCCCATTCGGGCGAGCCGGGCGAGGTATCGGGACGACACCGCTTGCACGCTCGATATCCGGCGCGCTGCGCGGCCGCCGCGGTTGGAAGGAACTCCACGTTCTTGCGGAACGGAGTCCGTGCCGGACAACTCGGCCGGCAGTAGATCCTGGTGGTGCGTACCGCGGTGAAGAACCACCCATCGAAGCGGGCATCCTTGCTCTCGATGGCGCGGTAACACTGCTCGAAGTCCGGCATCACCCTCTCACCATGGCAGGTTCCGCCGCAGTTGGCTAGCGGATTTCGGACGTGCTTATTGCCCGTCCGGCTTTGCCCGCAGCGCGATCACCAGCTCGAGACGGAGATGATCCAGGACGCCTCCCGGGCTGCTCACCTCTGCTCGTTCCTCGCTCCGGTTCGGGGTTGCACGTGCCGCGATCAGGGCTCGAGAGGTCATGCCAAGATCCATCCGTGTTTCTCCATGACCTCTTGATCGATGCAGTTGACGGAACACCCGAAACGACGGCAGTAATCACCGAGTCGGAGTCGGTCACGTTCGCGGAGTTGTTGGCGCGCGTCGAACGGCGGGCCGCCGAAATCGCGTCGCTCACCGCGGTCGGCGATCGCGTCGCGGTGTTGGCCGAGAATTGCGTCGAGTACATCGAGCTCTACTACGCCGTCCCACTCGCCGGTCGCGTGCTCGTACCGCTCAACCACCGGTTACACCCCGAAGAGTGGCGCGCCACGCTCACCGCGTCGGGTGCGACCGCCCTCTACGGCGAGCCGGTGCTTCTCGAACGCGCCGCGGCCACCGTCGACCACGTCCTTCCGTTCACGTCGACTGACGCAGCGTTTGTCACTTCAGATGCGGTGAGCGCACCCCAGACGACAAACGCTCAGGCGCAAGACGCGACCCCGGAGGACATCGCGTGGCTCATCGGGACGAGTGGGACGACCGGCAGTCCGAAGTTGGCCATGTTGTCGCATGCGAACCTGCTCGCCGCGGTCGACGCCACGCTGCCGGCGCGCCCCGTCGGTCCCGACGACACCCTCCTCACGCCGTTCCCCCTGTGTCACGTGGCCGGGTACAACGTGTTCGTGCTCCATCGTCGGGCGCGACCGATCGTGCTGCAACGCAGCTTCGAGCCCGTAGGCCTGGCCCACATGGTCCGTGACCATCGCGTCACGATGCTCTCCCTCGCGCCGACGATGATCGCCATGCTGCTCGAGCATCCCGACGTCCTCGACGAGGATCTGGCGACAGTGCGCGCGCTCGGCTACGGCGCGTCGCCGATCCCTGGACCCCTCCTGCGACGCGTCATCGAACGATGGAACTGGGATTGCTCGCAGGGGTTCGGCATGACCGAGCTCGCGGGCAATGCGCTGTTCCTCGGACCGGAGGAACACCGCACGGCGGCAACAGGCGACGCGAGACTCCTGACCGCCGCGGGGCGACCGTCGCCGGGCATAGAGGTGCGACTCGGCGCCGACGACGAACTTCTCGTCCGCGCGCCACAGGTGATGCGCGGATACTGGAACGATCCCGCCGCAACCGCGGCCGCGCTCACCGACCGCTGGCTTCACACCGGTGATGTGGCGCGTATCGACGACGACGGACTCGTCTCGATCGTCGACCGCAAGAAGGATGTGATCGTGAGCGGCGGCGAGAACGTCGCCTCTCGCGAGGTCGAAGAGGTGCTCCACGCACATCCCGCCGTGCGCGACGTTGCCGTCATCGGCCTCCCCGACGAGCGCTGGGGTGAGCGCGTCTGTGCTGTCGTCGTGACCTCTGATCCCGTCGAGGCCGAGGCGCTCATCGCCCACTGCCGCGCGCAGCTCGCAGGGTTCAAGACCCCCCGTCGCATCGAATTCGTTGACACACTCCCCCGTAACGTCGCCGGCAAAGTCCTCAAACACCAGCTCCGGTCGACCTTTGGCGCTCCCTCGGGCTCGGATGACGCGGGGTAGAACGCGTTCTACACTGGGGGCATGACGCAATACACCGGCCCCGTGTTCGACGCCGACAACCACTACTACGAGGCGCTCGACGCGTTCACTCGCCATCTCGATCCCCGCCTCGGCCCCCGCTGCGTGCAGTGGTGCGACATCGACGGCCGCAAGTATCAGGTGATCGGCGGGCGCGTGAGCAAGGTCGTCACGAACCCCACGTTCGATCCGATCGCCAAGGCCGGCGCGATGCACGACTACTTCCGCGGCAACCCGGACGGTCGGAACCCGCTCGAGTTCCTCCAGGACCGCGAGCCGATCCGGCCGGAGTACCGCGACCGCGACGCGCGCATCCGAGTGCTCGATGAGCAAGGACTCGAGGGGTGTTGGCTCTTCCCCCCGCTGGGGATGCTGTACGAGGAACTCCTCGTGCACGACACCGACGCCATGACGCTCACGTTCACCGCGTTCAATCGCTGGCTGAACGAGGAT
>JANYLF010000327.1 GCA_025357995.1 Acidimicrobiia bacterium
AGATGACCTTCTCGAGGTCTTTCGGAGCCATGTCGAGCAGGTAGCCGAGGCGGCTGGGCACACCCTTGAAGTACCAGATGTGGGTAACCGGCGCGGCGAGCTCGATGTGACCCATGCGCTCACGGCGAACCTTGGAACGCGTGACCTCGACGCCACAGCGCTCGCAGATGATTCCCTTGAAGCGGACGCGCTTGTACTTGCCGCAGTAGCACTCCCAGTCCTTGGTCGGACCGAAGATCTTCTCGCAGAACAAGCCGTCCTTTTCTGGCTTGAGCGTGCGGTAGTTGATCGTCTCGGGCTTCTTGACCTCGCCGTTGGACCAAGTACGAATCTGATCGGCGGTCGCGAGCGCGATGGAGAGCCGGGCGGAGTCGTTGACGTCGAGCACCTGTTGCCTCTTCTCTGTGGTTCTCGGGGGTAATGCTTTGCGCGTCGTGTCGCGTGGTGTCGCGTGGTGGGGCTTCGGTTACGGCATGGCGTTGCGCCGGGCCTCGTCCTCTTCGTCCGTCCCACGCTCGGGCCGGCTGAGGTCGATACCCAATGCCTCGGTCGTGCGGAAGGCGTCTTCGTCGAGCTCGCGGATCACGATCTCGGCGCCGTCTTCGTCGATCACCTTCACGTCGAGACAGAGCGCCTGCATCTCCTTGATGAGCACCTTGAAGCTCTCGGGAATGCCGGGCTCGGGGATGTTCTCCCCCTTGACGATGGCTTCGTACACCTTGACGCGACCGAGCACGTCGTCGGACTTGATCGTGAGGATCTCCTGGAGCGCATAGCTCGCGCCGTACGCCTCGAGCGCCCACACTTCCATCTCACCGAAGCGCTGACCACCGAACTGCGCCTTCCCACCCAGCGGCTGCTGGGTGATCATCGAGTACGGGCCGGTCGAGCGCGCGTGGATCTTGTCGTCCACGAGGTGGCTCAGCTTCAAGATGTACATGTAGCCGATCGTCACCGGACTGTCGTACGGCTCACCGGTGCGGCCGTCCCACAGGGTGGCCTTGCCCTCGAGGTTGACGAGGCGCTTGCCGTCGGCACCATCGGGGTTCAGGGTGGCGAACAGGTTCTGAATTGTCCCCTGCGCACCCGCGGCTTCGGCCTCGTCCCAATGCGCGCCGTCGAACACCGGCGTGTTGACCCACACCGCGGGTTCGGTGATCGGACGCGTTTTGCGCGGGCTGACCGGCGCGACGCGCTGGCCTTCCCATCCGTGGCGCGCCGCGTAGCCGAGGTGCGCTTCGAGGACCTGACCGACGTTCATTCGGCTCGGAACACCGAGCGGGTTCAGCACGATGTCGACCGGCGTGCCGTCGGCCAAGTGGGGCATGTCCTCGACCGGAAGGATGATGGAGATCACGCCCTTGTTGCCGTGACGACCGGCGAGCTTGTCGCCCGCGCTGATCTTGCGCTTCTGGCCCACATATACCCTGACCAGCTGATTCACACCCGGCGGCAGCTCGTCGCCGTCGTCGCGACTGAACACGCGGACGTCGATGATCTTGCCGGTCTCGCCATGAGGAACCTTGAGTGACGTGTCGCGCACCTCACGCGCCTTCTCACCGAAGATGGCGCGCAGGAGACGCTCCTCCGGCGTGAGCTCGGTCTCGCCCTTGGGGGTGACCTTGCCCACGAGCACGTCGCCCGGGCCGACCTCGGCACCCACGCGAATGATGCCGCGCTCGTCGAGGTCCTTCAGGATGTCTTCGGAGAGGTTCGGGATGTCCCGAGTGATCTCCTCGGCACCGAGCTTCGTGTCACGCGCGTCGATCTCGTGCTCTTCGATGTGGATCGAGGTGAGCACGTCGTCGCGCACAAGACGCTGAGACAGGATGATCGCGTCCTCGAAGTTCTGACCCTTCCACGGCATGAACGCGACGAGCAGGTTCTTGCCGAGCGCAAGCTCGCCCTGATGCGTCGACGGACCGTCGGCGAGGATGTCGCCCTTGACGACTTGGTCGCCGGTCTTGACCAAGGCCTTCTGGTTGATACACGTGCCCTGGTTCGAGCGGCGGAACTTCGACATGCGGTACGTGACCGGCTTCGCGATGTGGTTGTAGGCAACCGTGATCGCGGCGCCCGTCACTTCGGTGACGACACCTTCACCTTCGGCGACGAACAGCTCGCCCGCGTCGTGCGCGGCACGCGCCTCGACACCGGTCCCGATGTACGGAGCTTCCGGACGCACCGTGGGCACCGCTTGGCGCTGCATGTTGGCGCCCATGAGCGCACGGTTCGCGTCGTCGTGCTCGAGGAACGGAATCAACGCGGTCGCGATGGACACCATCTGCTTCGGCGACACGTCCATGTAGTCGACCTCGGTCGGGTCGACGTACGCGACCTCGCCACGGCCGGCGCGCACGAGCACCTTCTCGTCGAGGAACTTCCCGCCGAGGTCGATGCGCGCGTTCGCCTGCGCGATGACCTGACGGTCCTCGTCGTCGGCCGCGAGGTAATCGATGTTGTCGGTGACAACACCCTTGACGACCTTGCGGTACGGCGTCTCGATGAAGCCGAATCGGTTGATCCGCGCGTAGCAGGACAGGTACCCGATCAGGCCGATGTTCGGACCTTCGGGCGTCTCGATCGGGCACATCCGGCCGTAGTGGCTCGGGTGCACGTCTCGCACCTCGAAGCCCGCGCGCTCGCGCGAGAGACCACCCGGGCCGAGGGCCGACAGACGCCGCTTGTGCGTGAGCCCGGCGAGCGGGTTGGTCTGGTCCATGAACTGGCTGAGCTGGCTCGATCCGAAGAATTCTTTGATCGCCGCGACCACGGGCCGAATATTGATCAGGGTCTGGGGCGTGATGGCCTCGACATCCTGGGTCGTCATGCGCTCGCGCACGACGCGCTCCATACGCGACAGACCGACGCGCACCTGGTTCATGATCAACTCGCCGACCGAGCGCACGCGCCGGTTGCCGAAGTGGTCGATGTCGTCGGGGAAGTAGTCGTTGGGCTGGTCGTTCGCGTGCAACTTCACGAGGTACGACACCGTGGAGAGGATGTCGGCGCGCGACATCGTGTACTCCACGACGCCCTTGTCGGGATCGGCGTTCGGCACCGGAATGTCGAGACGCTTGAGGGTGGCGGCGACCTTCGGGTACTCGTCGACCAGCTTCTTCGACACCTTGTGCCGACCGACCTTGGCCATGTCGTAGCGCTTCGGGTTGAAGAAGAGGTTCTCGATGAGGCTGCGCGCACTGTCCGGCGTCGGCGGCTCGCCCGGACGCAGCTTGCGGTAGATGTCGATGAAGGCCGCGTCGGCGTTCTCCGTGTTGTCCTTGTCGACGGTGTTCCGCATCGAGTCGTAGGGACGGCCCTGCGGATCGAGGATGAGGTTGAGCAGCTCTTCCTCGGTCTCGCCGAAGCCCAGCGCCTTGAGCAACACGGTGACCGGCTGCTTGCGCTTGCGGTCGATGCGGACGTAGACGACGCCCTTCTTGTCGACCTCGAACTCGAGCCACGCACCCCGGCCCGGGATCATCTTGGCGCTGACGATGTCCTTCTCGGGCGACGTCTTGTCCGGAGTGACGTCGAAGTACACGCCCGGCGAACGCACGAGCTGGCTCACGACGATCCGCTCGGTGCCGTTGATGATGAACGTGCCGCGCGCCGTCATCATGGGGAAGTCACCCATGAACACGGTCTGCTCTTTGATCTCGCCGGTACCGGCGTTCATGAACCGCGCGGTGACGAACAGCGGACGCGCGAACGTCATGTCGCGCTCGCGGCACTCGTCTTCAGAGTGTTTCGGCGGGTCGAATACGTGGTCCGACAGCTCGAGCTTCAACTGGCCGGTGAAGTCCTCGATCGGCGAGATATCGCGCAGCACCTCTGCGATACCGGTGTCGACGAACCACTGAAAGGACTCCCGCTGCACGGCAATGAGGTCCGGCAGGGCCAAGACCTCCCGCAGCTGACCGAACGAAAACCGTTCCCGGGACGCGAGACGATTCAACGCAACTCCTCGAAGTTGAAGGACGTGTGCGGGCGCGCGCGAACCAGCACCAAGGTTTTCCAGGGGCGGTACGGGTGTATCGACACGGCTGCCGGGATCATAGACCCCGGGCGCGCACTCCTGCAAGCAGACCAATCCAGGCGGTCACCCCAATCGGGGTGCCGCCTCGGACCGGGGGAGGATACAAACCCACCCTCGGTCGGTCAAGGACCTTTTGCTTGCAGGCCATTGCCCCTGCTGGAACGGACTACTTGAGTTCGACGGTCGCGCCGGCCGCCTCGAGGGCCGCCTTTGCCTTCTCGGCGTCTTCTTTCGAAGCCTTTTCCAGTACCGGCTTGGGCGCCGAATCGACCAGCTCCTTGGCCTCCTTCAGCCCGAGGCTCGTGAGCGTACGGACCTCCTTGATGACCTGGATCTTCTTGTCGCCCGCGGCGGCCAAGATGACGTCGAACTCGTCCTTCTCCTCAACGGCCGCGGCATCGCCGCCGCCACCTGGAGCAGCGGCCGCCGCGACGGCCACTGGGGCCGCGGCGGTCACGCCGAACTCTTCCTCGAAGGCTTTCAGAAACTCGTTCAGCTCCAGGACCGTCATGCTCTTGAAGACGTCCAGAAGCTCGGGGGTGCTCATCGCCATTTCGGTGCTCCGTTTCCTTCTCTTGAGATCTATTCGGCAACCGGGGCATCGGCCTCGGCGGGTGTGTCGGATTCGCCAGCCGGTGCTTCGGCTTCTGCTGCTGCGGGTGGCTCGGGCGTGGGTTCGTCGACCGGGATGGTCTCGCCGGCCTCGATTTCGATGGCGGCCTCGCCGGCCTCGATGCGTTGATCGATCAGGGCCTTGACGCCGTAGGCCATGTTGCGGGTAAATGCCTGGAACAGCCCGGCCGCCTTGACCAGCGGGGCTTGGAAACCACTGGCGAGACGAGCCAGCAGCACTTCACGCGGCGCAACATCGGCCAGCGCGGTCATATCCGCCGGAGTCAGCACCTTCAGGCCGAGCAGGCCGCCCTTGACCACCAGCGCGGCGTTGGTCTTGCCGAAATCACGCAACGCCTTGGCCGCGAGGACCGCATCGCCCTTGACGAATGCGATCGCGGTCGGCCCTTGGAGCATCGGGATCAGCTCGGCCAGCCCGGCCTCTTCCGCGGCGCGGCGCGCCAAGGTGTTCTTGAAGATCTTGAACTCCGTACCCGCGGGCCGCAGCGCGCCTCGGAGTTCGGCAAGCTCGGACACCTTGAGTCCGCGGTATTCGGTCAACACGGCCGCGTCGGCGTCCGCCAGCTTGGCGCGGATCTCCTCAACGACTGCAACCTTCTCAGGTCTGGCCACGTGGCTGACGTCCTCTCACTCGGTCCGGGAGCCGCAATCGACACCAACGGACCCGAGGGGGCCGGTCAGAATCGCCTCGTCCGGCAGGCGGGGAAGCCCATTACCGCCCCGGAGGGCGACCGAAGGTCTGCGGCAGAAATCTTGGAAGCGGGAACCCTACTCGGTGCCGCCCGCCACATGCTCGTCGAGCTTGGTCCGAGTGGGATCGACGCGTACGCCGGGTCCCATCGTGGACGACACGCTCACACCCTTGAGGTACCGACCCTTCGCGGAGGCCGGCTTCGCCCGCATGATCTCGTCGAGCACAGCCTGGTAGTTCGTGACCAGGTCGACCCGAGCGAAGCTCACTTTGCCGAGCGGCACGTGCACGTTGCCGTACCGATCGGTGCGGTATTCGACCTTGCCGGCCTTGAACTCGGACACGGCCTTGGCGACGTCCGGCGTGACAGTTCCGGTTTTCGGATTCGGCATCAGACCGCGTGGGCCGAGCGACCGACCGAGCTTGCCCACCTGACCCATGAGGTCAGGCGTGGCGATCGCGATGTCGAAGTCCATGAACCCGCCTTCGACGCGTGCGACGAGGTCTTCGGCGCCGACGATGTCGGCCCCGGCCTCTTCGGCCGCGCGGGCGGCGTCACCCTGTGCGAATACGGCAACCCGGATCGTCTTGCCGGTCCCCTTCGGCAGCGAGACCGTGCCTCGCAGCATCTGGTCAGCCTTGCGGGGGTCGACGCCGAGGCGGAACGCGGCCTCCACGGTCTCGTCGAACTTCGCGGGGGCCAGGGTCTTCACCAGCTCCAGTGCCTCGATCGGATCGTGCAGGTGCTCCCGGTCGTAGCGCTTCTCCGCGTCGGTGTACTTCTTGCCGTGCTTCATGGGTGCGCTCCTTTGAGCTTCCTCATCGGTACCCGAACCCGGTGGCGAGGTCATCCACCGGTGGGATCGTTCGATCGATCAGACGACGTCGAGACCCATCGACCGGGCGGTACCCTCGACCTGGGCCATCGCGCCTTCGAGGTCGACCGCGTTGAGGTCGGGCATCTTCTGCTCGGCGATCGCCTTAACCTGCGCCCGGCTCACCTTGCCCGCCTTCACCATCGGCGTCGTGCCCGAGCCCTTTTCGACACCCGCAGCCTGGCGGAGCAGGAACGGCGTCGGCGGCGTCTTGGTGATGAACGTGAACGTGCGGTCCTCGTAGATCGAGATCTCCGCCGGGATGATCTGGCCCCGCTGGTTCTCGGTCGCCGCGTTGTACGCCTTGCAGAAGTCCATGATGTTGATGCCGTGGGGGCCGAGCGCGGTACCCACCGGCGGAGCCGGCGTAGCGCCACCCGCCTGGATCTGGATCTTGACCACTGCGGCGAGCTTCTTCTTCGCCATCCTTATTGCTCCTACTTTGATCGCTGCGTTCTCTGCGGACCGGCTCGCCGGACTCGTCCTTCAGTGCACCGCTCTCCGGCCTGAGGGACTCGGTCCGCGGGCGTTCACTTCGCTGATTGCACTCCGCAAGCTCCGTGCGCTGGTGCTCGGAAGTCGCGTTGTTACTTTGGAAAATCTCACCCGATGATCCCGTTCCCGGGACCCCGACCCTGAGGGCCGACCGGAGAGTCTCGCGTGTTCTCCTAGAGCTTGGCGACTTGGCCGAACTCGAGCTCGACGGGGGTCTCGCGGCCGAAGATATTGACCAATACCTTCAGCTTCGAACGATCGACATCGATCTCGCTGATGGCGCCATTGAAATCGGCGAACGGACCCGACGTGACCCGGACCTGCTCCCCCATCTCGTACTCGAGCCGGGGTCGCACCTTCTTCTCCGGCGCGCCCTCAACGGCTTCGCCCTTGCCCAACCACTCCTCGACCTCGCGACGAGTCAGCGGTGTGGGCTTGGCCCCACTACCGACAAATCCCGTGACGCCCGGCGTGTTGCGCACGATGTACCAGGACTCATCGTCGAGCGCCAGGCGGATCAGCAGGTAGCCGGGCCAGACTTTCTTCTGCACCACGACTTTGCGGCCGTTCTTGAACTCGATGACGTCTTCCATTGGGATGACGACCTCGAAGATGCGCTCCTCGACGTTCATGGAACGCACGCGGCTGGCCAGGTTCTGCTTGACCTTGTTCTCGTACCCCGCGTAGGTGTGCACAACAAACCAACGGCCGGGCCGGTCGTAGGGGCTCGCCTCGGCCACAACTTCTTCTTCGTCGTCGGCGTCGGCGTCGGCGTCGGTGATATCCACGATGTCGCCATGACCGGGCAGCTCGATCTCATCGGCGGGGTGGATCTCGATCGCTTCTTCGATCGCGACGGGATCCGCCTCGGACGTGTCGACCTCGGGCGCGTCGGCAACGGGAGTCGGCTCGGTGAGCGCAGTGTCGATCACCGCATCCGGCGTTGTCGCGCTCGCGTCGAGAGAAGGTTCGGAATCAAGGTTCATATCGTCGGTCGTCATGGCTCAGTCGTAGAGGAAAAGGACGGCTTTGGCCCAGAGGTAGTCGGCACCGAAAATCAGCGTCGTCATGAACACGACCGCGATCAGCACGATGATGGTGGAGTTGATCACTTCGCTACGGGTCGGCCACGCGACTCGGCGCATTTCGCCGCGGACTTCGGAGAGGAACTGCGCCGGGCTCGTTCGCTCGCTGGTCTGACCACCGGGAGCACCGGGCCTGCGTTCCGGCGCGCGCGGCTTGTCGGAGCCCTGCTTCGAGGCCATCCGCCGCATCTGTCGATTCTGTTGGTTCACCGCATTCGGCCTTCCTGGGACGACGTCCCGGGCTGGTCTTCTTTGGGTCGGCTTACGGAGCAGGGCAGGAGGGACTCGAACCCCCAACCGCCGGTTTTGGAGACCGGAGCTCTTCCAATTGAGCTACTGCCCTCCGGGCGCGCGGGGGCCGGGGTGGCGAGCCTAGCCGAGAGGGTCCCCGCGTCTCATGCCGACGCGAGGGGCTCAGAAACGTCGCGCTCAGCCGGCGAGCAGGCGGCGGCGGGATCGGGCCACCATGACCGCGGCGGTCGCCGCCCCGGCCACGGCGGCGCCGCCGAGGGCGGCACCGGCCACGGCGACGCGACGACCGGTCAAAATCGATCGGGCCACGCGGCGTTCACCTTCGGCCGCGAGTGCGTTGAGCGTCTGGGCCAGACTCCCGGGCGCCGGCTCGAGGTACGTGGTGCGCAGCGCGCCCAAACCGCGGAGTAACCGCCGATACCTGGCCAACTCGGCCTGACACCGCAAGTCGGACTCGATGAACGTGCGCGTGCGCAGATCGACCTCGACCGTGCCGTCGACGAGACCGGGCAGGAGATCGGCGACATCCTCATACCGCATGGGCCGCGCGCCCTTCCTCGAACATCTCGTCGCGGAGGCGCTTGCGCGCTCGATGCAGACGAACCTTGGCGGCCGAGAGCGAGATGCCGAGCTCCTCGGCGATTGACTCGTGCGTGAGGCCGTATACGTCTCGCAAGACCACCACCGAACGAAGCTTGGCCGGCAGACGATCGACGGCCCGGGCGATGCGCTCGAGGTCGAGCGTGGTCTCGGTCATGGCTTCGGGCTGCGCCTCGTGACGGAACTCGACGGGATCGAGCCCGGGAAGCAGCGGTTCGGTACGGAGCCGGCGCCGACGCGACAGGTGCGTGGATGCGCAGTTCGCGGTGATGCGATACAGCCAGGTGCTGAGCTGGGCGTCGCCGCGGAACCGGTCGATCCCTTTCCACGCCCGCAAGTACGCGTCCTGGACCACATCGCGCGCATCCTCCTCATTCCCCGTCAATCGAGCCGCCAGGGTGTAGAGGTCGTTATAGGTCCGCCGTACCAGCTCATCAAACGCCTCACGGTCGCCTGCTTGCGCTGCTGTGATCAGTTCGGTCTCGTCCACCACTGGCGCTCCGTTCGAGCGGAAGTCAGACCTGCGAATACCCACCAAGGTTACGTCGGCGGAACTCAGCTACCGAGTTTCTTTGTGGAGGGTGTGACGACGGTCGAAACGGCAGTACTTCTTCATCTCGATGCGCTCACGGTCGTTGTTCTTGTTCTTCTTGGTGATGTAGTTCCGCCGCTTGCACTCTTCGCAGGCGAGGGTGACCTTGAGCCGCTTGTCGGACGCCATTTCGTCTCTTCCTTCGTTGTCGACCGCCGCATTCCGGCGGTGGTCGCACAGTGATCGGTGGGTAGCGGGAGAGGGGTTCGAACCCTCGACCTCACGATTATGAGCCGTGCGCTCTAGCCAACTGAGCTATCCCGCCGCGGGGAGCCCCCTTACGGATTTGAACCGTAGACCCCTTCCTTACCATGGAAGTGCTCTGCCGACTGAGCTAAGGGGGCGCATGCACCGACGGCTTTGGCGAAGTGTCGGAGCCCGACGACATTAGCAACCCCGGACCGGTCCGATACCGTCCAAGCCGTGCCCACCAGCCTCCGAGCCGCCGTTCCTACCGATGCCGAGGCGATTCGTGCCATCTACAACGTGGAGGTGGCCGGCTCCACGGTCACCTTCGACCTCGTGCCGCGCAGCCTGGAAGACCAGGTCGCGTGGATCGAAGAGCACAGCGGCGGTCATCCCGCCATCGTGGCAGTGGACAACACGGACACCGTCGTCGGCTTCGGGTCACTCTCGCCGTACAAGGAACGACCGGCGTACTTCACGACCGTCGAAGACTCGGTCTACGTGCGCGGTGACCAGCGGGCGACAGGAGTGGGCTTGCAGATTCTCTCCGAGCTCGTCCGGCTCGCGCAGTCCTACGGCTACCACTCCGTGATCGCGCGGATCGTGGGTGGGCACGACACGTCGATCAGCCTGCACCGCCGGTGCGGTTTCGACATCGTGGGCACCGAGCGCGAAATTGGTCGAAAACTCGGACGCTGGCTCGACGTGGTGGTCATGCAACGCATGATGTGAATCGTGTGTTGGGGTGGGCCCGGAGGGATTCGAACCCCCGTAGCTTGCGCATCTGGATTACAGCCAGATCCCTTTGGCCTCTCGGGTACGGACCCGGGCGTACAGTAGCAAGCCGTCCAGATCGCTTCGCCACGGGGGTTCCGCGCGCTATGCCCAGCTTCGACGTCGTGTCCGAAGTCGACATGCAAGAGGTTCGCAACGCGGTGGACCAAGCCGCGCGTGAACTGTCGCAACGCTTCGACTTCAAAGGCACCGACAGCACCATCGAACTCAAAGAGAAGACCATCGAGTTGCACACCGAATCCGAGCCGCGCCTCGAAGCGCTGAAGCAGATGCTCGCGGAGAAGATGGTCAAGCGCGGCGTGTCGCTCAAGGCGCTCGGCTACGGCAACGTCGAGGAAGCCACCAAGGGCACGGTCCGCCAAACCGTCACGCTGCGGGTGGGCATCACCGACGACAAGGCCCGCGAAGTCGGCAAGTTCATCAAGGGTTTGGCCCTCAAGGGTGTGCAACACCAGATCCAGGGCGACCAACTCCGAGTGACGGGCAAGAAGCGTGACGACCTGCAATCGGTGATCGCGGCGCTCAAGGAGAAGGACTTCGACCTGCCCCTCCAGTTCACGAACTTCCGCGACTGATCAGCCGCCGAGGCGGACGGTGGGCCGGGCCGGGTGCTTCTCTAACGGTTTTCCCGCGGCCAGCCGTTCACCGTCGGCAATGATCTGCGCCTCGATGTCCTGTGCGAACCTGGGGTCGTTGAGCACGGACTTCGCGGCGAGCGGGTCGGCGATCACACCGAGCAAACGGCGCGCGTCCTTCATCGAGATGCGCGGCAGCCGGTGCAGGCCTTTGAGTTCGGCCAGCTTCGACGGTGTGATATCCGGACGTTGCGCGTACGCGCGCAGCACCACATCGACCACGCTTGTCGCGCCCGTCACCCGCGCGACCGCCGCGTTCCAGCGATTGACCGTCGGGATCATGTCGCCGCTCGTCGTGAAATCGACCGCGATGGTGTTCGGCAATTGATGTCGGGCGGCGATGCATTGTTGGAACCGAGTCGTCAGCGCCTTCGCGGAGTTCACCGACGCGGCCTGCACCGGATCGGGCGCGCCGCTCTCGCGTAGCCAGTGATTGATCAACAGCAGTGGGTTACCCAGACCGCCGCGTTTCGGGCTGCAGTTGAAGTCCCGTTCACTGGCGAATGTGAACGGCGTTTCGCCGAAGAAGTCGTACGTCTTCGGGAACCATCTTTCCGTACCGCCGTGCTTCTCACTGATCATGATCACGCGTCGTGGTGCCTCGGTGGCGTTTCCCGTCGGAGTCACCAGATCGGCAAGGCGCTGCTTCGACAGCTGCGAACGGTCGAGCGTCAAGACACGGTCGAAGAGCCCGGCCTCGACGAGTGCCTTCTTCATGTCTCGTGGCTGCACGTAGTCCTCCATGTCGAGGACGACGACGTCGGTGCGGTTGCGGGCCAGGAACTTGTCGACATCCGCGAACACGTCGGTGGCCTTCACCGCGCCGAGCTCGCAGAAGCTGTGACACAGGTACACGTCCTGACCCTTGGTCGACGTGTCGGCCGTGCCCGTGAGCGCGCCCACGCGCTCCAAGGCATCCGCGGCAGCCTTCCCTCGGTCGCGGACAAGCTGCGCGCGGTCGACGCCCCCGGCCAGGTTCGTGCGCACCAAACCGCGATCGTCGTGGCCGTAGTACGCGTCGAGCATCAAGAACCTGACGCCCGAGTTCAGCTGTTCGGGCACCGTGATCACGTGCTCCGCGCCGAGGAAGTTGTACGCGGCCGACGACATCGCGTTGTGGCTCGCGGGCCAGATCACATCGTCGAGCGTGGAGAAGCAGAGCTCGATGAAGCCATTGCAGCCCTGTGCGAGAGGATTCGCTTTCCCGGTGCCGGTGTTGGCCGATACGACACCCGCGACCAGCCCGCCGCTCGCCACGCTCGCCGCGAGCATCGCCGCAAAGACTGCCACCACGCGCCGTTTGGGCAGCCGTTCGATCGTGGCATCAGGAACAAGGATGCCCGCGGCCCGCAGACACACCACCACGCCGACGTAGAACCCAATGACCGCCGCGAGGGCAACCACGTCTTTGGCCACACTCACCGGGTTGGTCAAGAGCTTCGCGGCGATCACGACGATCGCGAGACCGCCGGCGAAGCGCCACCGGGCGCTCAGCCGCTGACGCGCCACCCACGCCCGGACCCGACGCCACCGGTCCGCGAGGTCCCCGCCGTCGGGGCCCGGCGCCAGCGCGATGGTCAGCCCGATGAGAATCAACGCGAGTCCCGACCCGGCGAGACGACCGGTCAGCACCGCGATGAACGCGGCGACGGCGCGGCCTTTGCCGGGATCACCCGGTGCCGCAATACCGGCCAGCACCGGGGTGGCCGAGCCGAGCCCGGCCACGAGCGCACCGGAGATCGCAAGTGCGATTCCGATGGCCCGCACCGCGTGCACGCGGTCGCGCGCGTTCTTCAACGTGTAGCCCAGCAACACGATGCCGACGATCCCGACCGGGATCCACAACCGCACCCAACGACTGATGGTGAAGAGCTGATCCACCGCGGGGTTCTGCGAAATCGTGGCCGACGCGTCGAGCACATTCGCCGGCAACTTCTTCGACAGTGACGGGTTGATGGTCTGCAGCGCGGACCGGATCGTGGTCGACGCTTGCTGCGCGTCGATATCCACGCGGCGAACGTCGCGGGCCGAGAGGATCTGATCGTGCGCGCGACGTGCGAAATCGCGAATTGCATCCTCCACCGGCGGGGTGGCGATGGCCGTGGAGAGCGCGTCGGTCACAACGGGTCGCGCCGCCGACACGAAGTTCGACGTGCGGGCCAGGCGGAGCGTGGCCTGGTCCGCGATGTACTCGCGCACGGGAGCCTGCTGAGACGATTTCGCCACGACATCTGCGAACCCGTCGGAGCTCAACACGCGTGAATCGAGCCACCACCCGATGGACGCCGCCACAATGAGGACACACCCGAGTGTGGCGAAGATCCGGACGCTCCAACGACCGAGGCCGCTATCGATCGGAGCGGGCGCGGAACTCATCATCGGAGTCTTGCCGCCGGAGCCTTTGGTGGGTCGGCGGGGTCGGAGCGTAAGCGGACAGCCCGAAATTCAGTCGTAGTAGCCGGAGTGGCGGTAGAGGGTCGGGACGCCTTCGGCTCGGAGCATTTCTACGTTGCGGCGGTCGTCCTCGATGCCCAGGAGGACCTCGAAGCCGAAGTCGCGGAGATCCCACAGGGACGACTGCTTGAAATCGCGGGACAACTCGTAGTCACCCCAGGGACGCATCAAGAGCACGTCCCAACGGATGTGATACCGGCGCAGCCAGGCTTCGGTGAGCTCGTGGACGCGCGCCGGACGCGCGGTAAGGAGGACCACGCGAATGTCTCGGTCCAGGAGATCGAGCATCACGCGTACTTCTTCGATCACCGGGTCGTCGCCGCACGCGTCGAAGAAGCCGCGCCAATCACGGCGCGGTGCCTCGATGTAGTGCTGGCGGGTGGCGGCATCCGAGAGCACGCCGTCGATGTCGATCACGACCGCGCGACCGGGCTCGACCGGACCTTCGCGCCACGTCCAGTGTTCGGGAGCGATTCCTCTTCGTGACAACCTGGCTCAGTCCTCGTCGGATGCAGTGGTGAGGTAACGGCCCTTGATTCCGTCGACCACGCTCGGGTCGGCGAGCGTCGTGACGTCGCCCAGCGCTTCGTCCTCCGCGACGTTGCGCAGCAGCCGCCGCATGATCTTGCCCGACCGCGTCTTGGGCAAGTCCTCCGTGAACAGGATCGACTTGGGCTTGGCGATCGGACCGATCGCGTGCCCCACGTGATCGCGCAGTTCTGCCACGAGCGCGTCGCTCGGGTCGTGGCCGGCGCGCAGGATGACGAACGCGGCGATGGCCTGACCCGTGGTGTCGTCGGTCTTGCCCACGACTGCGGCCTCCGCCACCGCGGGATGCGAGACCAACGCGGACTCCACCTCCGTCGTGGAGATGTTGTGCCCGGCCACGAGCATGATGTCGTCGACCCGACCGAGCAACCAGAAGTACCCGTCGGCATCGCGCTTCGCGCCGTCGCCCGCGAAGTACCGGCCGTCGAAGCGCGACCAATACGTCTCTCGGTAGCGATCGGGGTCGCCCCATATCCCGCGCAGCATCGACGGCCAGGGGCGGGTGAGCGTGAGGTAGCCACCACCCGGGATCCCGACCGCGTTGCCGTCGTCGTTGACGATGTCGGCACCGATTCCCGGCAGCGGGAACGTCGCGCTCCCCGGCTTGGCGACGGTCGCGCCCGGCAGCGGACTGATCATGATCGCGCCGGTTTCGGTCTGCCACCACGTGTCGACGACCGGGCATCGGTTCGTGCCAATGTGCTCGGAATACCAGATCCACGCCTCAGGATTGATCGGTTCGCCGACCGAACCGAGGAGGCGCAGCGACGACAAGTCGTGACCGGCCGGGAACTCGCTTCCCCACTTCCTGAACGTCCGGATCGCGGTCGGCGCGGTGTAGAGAATCGTGACGCCGTACTTCTCGACGACCGACCAGAAGCGGTCCTTGGCCGGATAATCGGGAGTGCCCTCGTACATCACACTCGTCGCGCGGTTCGCGAGCGGGCCGTACACGATGTAGGAGTGCCCGGTGACCCATCCGCAGTCGGCGGTGCACCAGAACACGTCGGTGTCGGGGTGGATGTCGAACACGTACTTGAACGTGAACGCGACCTGCGTGAGGTACCCACCGGTGGTGTGCATGATGCCCTTGGGGTGACCCGTAGTACCGCTCGTATAGAGGATGAAGAGCAAGTCCTCGGCATTCATCGATTCAGGCGCGCACTCGGTGGACTGCGTGGGCACGATGTCGTGCCACCACACGTCGCGACCCGTTTGCATCGCGACCTCTTGTTCAGTCCGGCGCAGCACGAGGCAATGCTCGATCGACGGGGTTTCGGCCATCGCCTCGTCGGCAATCTGCTTCAACTCCACGATGCCGCCGCGGCGCCACGCGCCGTCGCCGGTCACGAGCACCTTCGCTTGGGCATCGTTGATCCGGTCGCGCAGCGAATCGGCGGTGAATCCGCCGAACACCACCGAGTGCGCGGCGCCGATGCGCGCGCATGCCAACATCGCTACCGGCAACTCGAGCACCATGCCCATGTAGATCGCGACGCGATCGCCCTTCACCACGCCGAGTTCCTTAAGCGCGTTGGCAGTTCGAGAGACCTCGGCGAGGAGTTCGGCGTAGGTGATATCCCGAGAATCCCCGGGCTCGCCTTCCCACCGAAACGCGATCTGATCGCCATGACCGGCGTCGACGTGACGGTCGAGGCAATTGTACGACACGTTGAGTTGACCGTCGGTGAACCACTTTGCGAAGGGGAGATCCCACTCGCAGGTGGTGGTGAAGTCACGGTCCCAGTGGAGGAGTTCACGCGCCTGCGCGGCCCAGAACGCCTCGGGGTCGGCCGCGGCGAGATCGTGCATCGACGAGTCGGTGACGAGCGCGTTGGCAACGAACTCGGGTGACGGCGGGAACGACCGTTGCTCGTCGGCCAGTGCCTCCAGTGTTACGTCCGCCATTGACTCCCCCGTAGGTCACGCTGCCCTTCGGAGGCTACCCGCGCCCCTTCAGGGCTTGGTGAAGACGAGGACGGCATGGGCGCCGAGGCCGGGAGCCGCCGTGAGCGCGGCGGCCTCGGGGGCGCGGCTGGCGCCCGCGATGGCCACGAGGTCCGGCGCCGCGGCACCGGCTTCCCACGCCCGGCGCCCGTCGGCCACGAGCTCGTCGATTCCGAGGCCGCGCAGCCATTCGGCCTGCGTGGTCTCGAGCGCGATCGTGAGCCCGGCCCGTCGCGCCGCTCGGGTCACCATCTCGCGTGGCACATCGATGGTGATGTCTCGCGATCCCGGATCGTCCAGCGGGTCACTGCCTCGCGCGTGGCCCACGTAGGTGCGCAGCCAACCACCGCCACGATCGACCAACTCGGGCCACGCAGCCACGTAATCCAGCACGACCATCGAACCACGGCGCAACGTGTGCGCCGCGGTCACGATCCACTCGACGGCCTCCACCGCGATCGGCAGGCGTGTGCCCGCGGGCGCATCGAGATCGTCGACCCAGGTCAGCAGATCCGGCGCCGCGGGCACCAGCACCTCG
>JANYLF010000042.1 GCA_025357995.1 Acidimicrobiia bacterium
GACGCGATCGCCCCACACGACCATGAACACCCGACCGCAGAGGAAACCGGCCCAGAATCCCGCGGTCAATCCGGTCGCCCATCCGGAACCGAGCCCGAGCTCGTCGCTATAGGTGGCGATCCAACCTGCGAAGCCGATTTCGAGTCCCACGTACAGCAGGAAGAACAGGCCGACGAGCGCGAGCCGCCACCGATCGGGGGCCGGACCGTGCTCGTCGTGATCCGCGGCCGCTTGGCGCGCCGCGCCGTGACGGTCGCCGAACCAGAGCACCGCCGCGAGGGCAGCCGTACCCAACGCGAACAATGCGCACGCCGGTCCCAACGAGTCGGTCGCGCTCAACGACGCGCCGACGATCAACGGCGCAATGAGCGCACCGACCGCGAAGCACATGTGCAGCGCATTCATCGACGACACGACCGTGTCCGGGTCCACCACACTCGGCAGGATCGTGTTGGCACCGACGTCGATACACCCTGCGCCGAAGCCGATGACCGCGCCCAGGGCGACCACGACGAGCAGCTGCGAGGGCAGCGCCACCAGTGCCATGGCCCCCGCGAACCCGGCGAGGGCAAGTGCCACCAGGTGCCGACCACCGACCGTGCGGTAGAGCCGACCGGCGACCAGCGAGCCGATCAGGCCACCGACCGACTGCGCGCTGAACACCCAGCCCATTGCGCCAATCGTCGACCCGGTTTGGCGCCGCAGTTCCGGGAGCGCGGGGCCGAAGAAGCTGATCGCGACACCGAGACCCAAGAACGCGCCGAAATATGCCCCGATCGGACGCCACCGCTCGCGATCAATTGGCACGACGACTCCTCCGCCGACTCGGCGCGTGACCCCGCAGCGTTGCACACTGGTCCGGATGCGAGTCGCGCTGTGGGTCCTGGGTCTGGTGGCACTCGCCACGGTCGGTGCCCTCGCGGGAGGTCAGAGCGGCGACAACGACGTGGCGTCCAAGCTGCCCCGACCGTCAGCCGCGTTCTGTTCCAGCGCCGGCAAGTACGACGCAACCATCACGGCCCACCGGATCTCCGTGGCCCGCCATGAACAGATCACCGGTGCGATCGCCGCCTCGGCGCCGAAGGACACGAAGGTCGACGCGAACATCGTCTGGCAGTCGTTCGTGAAACTCCAACACGGCGATCACAGCTCCGTCGACAATCCGCGCGTGAAGGCCGCCCTCGACCACGTGTTGCGCCGCGCCGGCCAAGACTGTGGTTGGTACCGCCGCCAGGAAGGCCTGTAACACTGTGACGCGCCCCGACGGGTTCTGGTGGGGCACCGGCGCTTCCTCTACTCAATGCGAGGGTGCCGCACCGGAGTCCGACTGGTTCCGCGAAGAGCAACGCGGCACGTTTCCACCCAGTGGCGAAGGGAACGGCTTCGGCACTCGCTACGCGGAGGACTTCGCGCTCTACGCCGAACACGGACTCACCCATCACCGGTTGTCGATCGAGTGGGCGCGCATCGAGCCGGCGGAAGGTCACCGCGACCTCGCGGCCGTCGAGCACTACCGAGCGATCCTCGAGGCCGCACGGGATGCCGGGATCTCGCCGTGGGTGTGCCTCCATCACTTCAGTCTGCCGGGTTGGTTCACCGAGATGGGCGGGGGCGCGTTCCGTGACGATCGCGCCCGCTCCTACTACTGGGCTCGCCACGTTGCGTTCTGTGCTGAGACGTTCGGCGATCTCGTGTTCGGGTGGAAACCGATCAACGAGCCTTTCGCGTACGCCGCGGCCAGCTATCTGCTCGGCCAGTTCCCACCGCGTCGTACCGATCCCGCGCAGATGATCGAGGCGTACCGCGGGGTGTTGCTGGCCCAGCGCGACGCGTGGCGCGAACTCCGAGGCGGTGGCGCGCCCGTCGCGACGATTCACAATCTGTCGCCGCTGTTCCCCGTCGACAACTCGGTACCCGCCGAGCGCAACACGCGCACGATCGACGAATTGATGTGGGATGTCTGGATGCGCGCGGATCGCGACGGCGTACTCGCATTCCCCGGACGCGGCGTCGAAGAGGTCGCGGACTTGCGTGAGTGTTGTGACCTCGTCGGCTTCTCGTACTACTCCGCGCAGGGCGTGACGCGAGAGCTGGGATTCGCGCCCTACCCAAGCGGCGCGCGCGTCGGTCAACTCGGATACGCGCCGTGGAGCGAAGGGCTCGGCATCGTCTTGCGCCGATTGCACGACGCACTTCCCGGTCGGCCTCTGCTCATCTGCGAACACGGGGTAGGGACCGACGACGACGAGTGGCGTACCGACGTCCTGCGCGAGTCACTGGCGGTCGTCGACGACGCGATCGACGACGGCGTGGATGTGCGCGGCTTCTTCCATTGGACCGGCGTCGACAATTACGAGTGGACCTACGGCTACGACGTGGAGTTCGGCCTGTTCACCCGCGACCGCGAACCCCGCGCCAGCGCCACGATGCTTGCCGAGCACATCCGATCTCGATAGAGAGCAGGTCGGGACCTTGGACCCTGGTCTCACACAGGCCGTCGGGGTTCGATGGTGCGGTCGCCATTGTTGGGAGGGTCCCATGATCGCAGCAGCGAACTCCGGGGGCCGAGCGGATCTCCGCCAAGAACGGGCCGAGCGCACGTTCTGGCACCGAGCTCTCGTCGGGGGAGTCATCGGTATGGCCCTCGGAGCGCTGCTGTATGCCGGCATCGTCGCCATCGCCCTCATCGGTTCGGGCAACGCCCTCGGTCCGGTGATCTGGATGGGTGCCGGAGTGGGCGTATTCGGCGGAGCCTTCCTCGGTGGCTGGGCCGGGGTGATGAGCGGGCTCGGTCAGTTGGAAGACACCGAGCGCGAGATCCTGCACGAGCAGCATCGTCGCCCGCAGATCAGGACGTAGCCACGCCGAACGTGGGTGGTGGCATCAGATCGAGGCCGTACTCACCGCGCCCCATCGACTGGTAATGACGACGGGCGAACCGCCACGCGTCCTCGACGCGCCGAACGTCGTCTTGGTACACACCGAACGCACGGCTCGGATGTCCGTCATGGTCTTGACGGAGTTCGCACATGAAGGTGCGGAGCGCGGCGCGGTTCTCGTCGCCACCGACGCGCAACGCGACCCGCACGTTGAGCGCCACGAACTCGAAGAACGGATACTGGTCCAACGCGCCGGCGATGAAATCGCCGATCTCTCGCGGACCGGTGAACTGCATCATTGGCGCGCTCCGGAGATCCAGCGTGATGGACGCGTCCGCCACGAAGAGATCGGTGAACTCGTTCCAGGTCCGTCGATTCACCACGTCGGCGTAGGCGGCAACGAGACCGCGCAACGCGACTTCGTCGACCGCGTCGCGGAGTTCATCCGCCGTCGTCGTGGCCATCGATCGTGCTCAGCCGCGACTGCGGTACGTAGTCTTACCGCCGATCGAATCCTTGTTGAGCCGCTTGGAGAGATGCAGACCCTCGAGCACGAACTCGACCGCGCTCGCAACCCCGGCCGGCGTCTCGCCCACGCCGAGATCCGCCAACGCCGCGCGCAACCCGTCCATCGAGCCGAGCAGGTCGGAGTACTCGGACGACGCCACATCGGCACCGGTATGCACGACCCGCCCGTCCGCGAACGCGCCGACCAGCCCTCCGAGCTTCTCCGCCGGGACCGCAGCCCGAAACACTTCGAGGATCGACGTCTTCACGATCCGGTCGAGCACTTGACTGTCACGACCGTCTTCGACCGTCTCGATTTCGATCTTGCCGGCGGTCGAAGACACGAGCGCGTCGAGGTCGCTGATGCGCGGCACTACCTCGTGCTCTCCCTTGCGCAGCGACCGGCGCATCGCGTTGGCGATCATCGTCTCGTAGTTCGCCACCGATAGCCGCACCGACACGCCCGAGCGTTGGTTCACGTGCGGGGAGCGCCGAGCCTGCTGGCTGATCTCGGCCACGATCTCGGTCATGAACTCGGGGACCGTGATCACGAGGCCGTCGGCACCCAGCGGGCGCGCTTCTTGCTCGATCACGTCCATCTCGATCTCGACGTCGAGCGGGTAGTGCGTACGGATCTGCGAACCGAATCGGTCTTTCAACGGAGTGATGATGCGACCGCGGTTGGTGTAGTCCTCCGGGTTCGCGGAAGCCACGAGCATGACGTCGATCGGCAGTTGGATCTTGTAGCCGCGGATCTGCACGTCGCGCTCTTCGAGAACGTTGAGCAGACCGACTTGGATGCGCTCCGCAAGGTCCGGCAATTCGTTGATGGCGAAGATGCCGCGATTGGTGCGCGGGACCATGCCGTAGTGAATCGTGAGCTCGTCGGAGAGGTAGCGGCCTTCCGCGACCTTGATCGGGTCGACCTCACCGATGAGATCCGCGATCGACGTGTCGGGGGTGGCGAGCTTCTCACCGTACCGACGGTCACGGTGTACCCACTCGATCGGTGTCTCGTCGCCGCGCTCCGCGACGAGCAGGCGCGCGTGATGCGAGACCGGAGCGTACGGGTCG
>JANYLF010000051.1 GCA_025357995.1 Acidimicrobiia bacterium
GGATGACACCGAACGGTCGACTCCATTGTTGATGGCCACTCAGCCGATCCGAAACCTGCGCCCAGGGGCGGCTGGCTTTCGCGGCGCGCTTGCGCGCCCGCCACGCGACCGCGGTCGTGCATTGGCCGGTCGCCACGGCCATTGCGGCCTGGCCGACCACGCCACAGCCGGCGCCGCCGCCGAAGCCCACTTCGGAGAAGTAGGTGATGTCTCCGAGTCCGACATTGCGAGCGACGTCGACTTCGCGGCCTTCCTCCATCGAGAACATGGCGATTCCGTCGACCTCCGATGGTCGGAGTCCGGCATCGTCGATCGCCGCGCTGATCGCTTGACACGCGAGGGAGAGCTCCGTGTCGGCCAGACCCTTCCCGTACGAGGTCTGCCCGATGCCGACGACGGCAGTGGAGTCTTGGAGGAGGTTGCTGGTCACCATCCGCGCCATATCGGGTCGCGCTTCTCCAGCATCGCGGCCGTGCGCTCCTTGCCGTCTTCGGTGCCGAGGTTGAGCTCGATGAACGTGGCTTCGTTCTCGAGCGTCGCGATGCGCGGGATCTCGGTGGCGTCGTGCAGCAACTTCTTTGCCCAGCCCAAGACCTTCGTGGGCTTCGCGGCGATTCGGGTGGCCCACTCCTCGGTCGCCGTGCGCAGCTCCGCGGCGGGTACGACGCGATTCACGATGCCGAGTTCAACCGCTTCCACCGCGGAGATGGCGTCGCCGAGAAAGACGATCTCCGCGGCCTTGTGCGTGCCGACGATGCGCGGCAGCAGGTACATGAAGCCGCCGTCGGGGATGAGTGCCTGCTTGCTGAACACATCGACGATCTTCGCGGTATCGGCCGCGATCACGAGATCCGCCGCGAGCGTGAGCATGGCGCCGCCGCCGGCGGCAGTGCCGTTGAGCGCGACGATGATCGGCTTCTGGCAGTCCTGCATGCGTTCCATCAACTGCTGGAACCCAGTGCGCATCATGTGCACCGCGCTCCCTGCGACGAAATCGGGCGCGCCTTCGGGCTTGGGCGCCGCGGGCGGCCGAATCCGCAGGTCCGAGCCGGTGCAGAAGTGCCGCTCACCGGCCGCGGTGAGCACGATGCACCGAACACTGAGATCACTGTGCGCCGACGTGAAGTGTTCGATGAGCCGATCGCGCACATAGAACGGGATCGAGTTCGACGACTCCGGCCGGTTGATCGTGAGCCAGAGCACGCCGTCGATCAGCTCCGAGGTGAGTTCTTGCTCCGCCTTCGCAAGCAGTTCGTTGTCCATGTTCAACCTCCCTTGATGCGGGTTTCGCTCGCAGTCATTCGAGCGCCTCCCGTCGTGGCTCGCTGCACCCTCGCCCTCACAATCAAAGCATCCAATGCGAGTGCGCCTTTGGGTTTCACCACGAGTGGGTTCACGTCGAGTTCGCCGATGACGTCCGCGAGGTCCATCGCCATCCGCTGCACCTTCATGATCACGTCGACGAGAGCGGCACGGTCGGCCGGCTTCGCACCCCGTACGCCGTCGAGCATCTTGGAACCGGCAAGCTCCGTGAGCATCGCCGCGGCCTGATCGTCGCCGAATGGCGGCACCCGGAACGTCACGTCGCCGAGCACCTCCACGAAGATCCCGCCGAGTCCGGCCATCACGACCGGGCCGAAGAGGTCGTCCTGCGAGATTCCGACCACCGTCTCCACACCACCGCTCACCAGCTCGCTTACCAACACGCCGTCGATGCGTACGGCCTTGCCGCCGGCCTTCCGGGCCTGCGTTGTCAACTCGTCGTACGCGGCGCGCACTTCCTTCGCCGAGCCGATGCCTACCTTCACCAGCCCCAGATCGCTCTTGTGCAACAGGTCGGGCGAGGAGACCTTCATCACCACCGGATAACCAATCGCGCCTGCCGCCTTCACCGCGGCGGCCGCCGAGAGACACAGCTCATCGCGTGAACTCCTGATGCCGTACGCCGCGAGCACCTGTTTCGATTGCCACTCGCTCAGCGCCGTTCCGGGCTCGGCCTGTTCGATGATGGCGCGTGCCTTCTTCGCCGCGGCCAACGGTTTGGTGGGCGCGTTGACGAACGGTGAGCGGTAGTGCGCGGCGAAGCGCCAGTAGTCCACGTACGCGCGCATCGTGGTGACACACGTGCCGAACGTGCGGAACACCGGCAACCCACCGTCGAGGAGGCGGAAGTAGTAGGTGTCGTCGGTGCCCGGCGGGGCGCCCCACACCACGAGGATCGGCTTGTCGGTGGTCTTCGCCACGTCTACGAGATCGCGCGTGAAGGGCTTGCTGAACATCGCCACTGCGCCGGTGATCGGCACCACAATGATGTCGATGTTCGGGTCGGCGACGATCGCGTCCAGAATCTGGCGGCCGCGCGCATCCGCGACCGGAGGACCGCCGCAATCGACCGGGTTGCTCACGCGCAGGTACGCCGGGATGAGCCCATCGTGCAGCTGCCTCTGCGTGGCCTTCGTGAGATCGGGGAGCGCGAGGCCCGCGGCTGAGATCATGTCGGCGATGTGCGCGCCGGTCCCGCCGGAAATCGCGTACACGCAGACGCCGGGCTCGCGCCCTTTCTTGGCCCAGGTGGGGACCTGCTTCGGCCGCGTGCGAGCCAGGCCCGCGGAGACTTCGAGCAGCTCGTCGAGTCCATCGACGCGCGTGACGCCGAATTGGCGAAACACCGCAGACGTGATTGCATCCGATCCGGTGAGGTGGCCGGTGTGGCTCTGCGCCATCGACGCTCCCGCATCGGTACGACCGACCTTCACCATCACGATCGGCTTGTGGAGCGCCGCCGCGTGATCGGCGGCGAGCATCAACGTGCGGCCGTCCTTGAAGCCCTCGATGTAGCACGCGAGCACGCCGACCTCGGCCTGCTCGGCGAAGTACGACGCGAAGTCTGCGAACTCGAGGTCGACCTCGTTGCCGGTGGGCGCCCAGTGCGTGAGACGAATGCCGATCTCTTGACCCTGGAACACCGGCCGACCCTGGTGGCCCGATTGCGTGATCAACGCGATCGACGGTCCGTCGAGGTCCTCGCGAAAGTTTTCGAACGCGTTGAGGTTCGTGTTGGGACCGAGGAGTCGGACGTTGCCGCCGTCCACGAGTTGCTCAAGCCGCCGTTCGAGTTTGGCGCCGTCCTTGCCCGTCTCGCTGAACCCGGCGGCGAAGATCACCGCGAACTTTGCCGGACTCGCCAGCACTTCTTCGAACGTGTCGACGGCCTTGCCGGTGAGGATGATCGCGAGGTCGATCTCACCCGGCACGTCGGCGAGCGACGGGTACACCCTGTGCCCGAGGATCGTCTCGTACTTCGGGTGCACCGGGTAGAACGCGGCGCCGTTGGCCTTCGCCCACGCGTCGAACTTGCGGGTCATCGCGGTGTTCGGCTTCGCCGACTGTTCCGACGCGCCGATGAGGGCGATCGACCTCGGGTGCAGGAACGCGTCGAGGTCCACATCGCGTAACGCGAGGGGGCGGCCCGATACGTCGAGCGGCGCGCGGTCCTGTGTTCGTGCCATGGGGCGCGCGGGCACCGGCGGTTCCGATCTGTTCGTGAATCTGACGAGCCGTCAGTATGACGCCCGAGTCAGGTTTCGCGCACGTCCGGTAGGGTGCCGGAACCGCTCGCCTGCAACCCGCCGTGAGGAGAATTCCGATGAAGATCGTCGTCGATTTCGACAAGTGCAAGAGCAACGCCGTGTGCATGGGTGCTGCCCCGGAAGTCTTCGAGGTGCGCGACGACAACTTCCTCTACATCCTCCAGGAAGCGCCCGGCGAGGACCAGCGTCCGGCGGTGGAGGAGGCCGTTCGCACGTGCCCAACCGGTGCCATCTCGGTCGAGGGCTAGTCGGAACCTCGGAACTTGGACCACATCGTTGTCGTCGGCGCGTCGCTCGCGGGGCTGCGCGCGGTCGAGACGCTCCGCCGCGAGGGTTTCGCGGGTCGCCTGACCCTGGTCGGCGCGGAACGCCACGAACCGTACGACCGACCGCCACTCTCGAAGGACTACCTCGCCGGCACCGCCGATCGCGCCGCGATCGCGTTGCGCAAGGACGGGTTCGATGACCTCGACGTCGTGCTCCGACTGGGTGAGACCGCGCACTCGCTCGACGTCGACGCGCGCACGGTTGGGATCTCCGACTCGACCGTCGCGTTCGACGGCCTCCTGATCGCGACCGGCGCGCACCCGCGCACGTTGCCGACCCAGCCCGCATTGGATGGCGTGCACACCTTGCGCACGGTCGAAGACGCGGATGCGATCTCGAAGTGGATCGACGGCGGCGCACGCCTTTGCGTGATCGGCGCCGGCTTCATCGGGGCAGAGGTCGCCGCCACCGCCCGCGGGAAGGGGCGCGAGGTGACAGTCCTCGAAGCGTTGCCCCAACCCATGGTGCGCGGCGTCGGTCCGGTGATCGGCGCGGTGTTGGCGCGCCTGCATCGCGCGCACGGGGTGGATCTCCGGCTCGGCGTGGGCGTGCAGTCCATCGCGGGTGAGGGTCGGGTCGAACGCGTCCATCTTGTCGACGGTTCGGTGGTCGCGTGCGATGTGGTGCTCGTGGCGATCGGTGCGTTGCCCTCGACCGACTGGCTCACGGATTCCGGTCTCACCGTCGACAACGGCGTGGTCTGCGACGCCGCGTTGCGGGCCGCGCCTGGGATTGTCGCCGCCGGCGACGTGTGCCGGTGGCCGAACGCCGCGTTCGACGACGAGCTGATGAGGATCGAGCACTGGACCAACGCGGCCGAGCAGGGTGTGCATGCGGCGCGGACGTTATTGGCGGGGGAGAGCGCCGAGCCGTTCGTTACGGTGCCCTTCGTGTGGTCCGACCAGTACGACGTGAAGATCCAATCGGCCGGTCGGTTCAGCGCGGACGATCGGATGGAAGTCGTGTCGGGTTCCACCGACGACGACCGTTTCGTCGCGATCTTCGAGCGCGCCGGGCGCGTCTCCGGTGTCCTCGGGTTCTCGCAGCCGCGGCGCGTGATGCAGTACCGGCGGTTCATCGCCGACAGCGCGTCGTTCGCCGACGCGCTCGCGTTCGCGGCCGAGAATCCGTAAGTCGTGGCCCGGTCGCGTGAGCGGTTCCTGACCCCGCAGTTCATCCTGGTCACGGCGAGCGGAGGCCTGTACTTCATCGCGCTCGGGACGAGTATCGCGGTGTTGCCGGTATTCGCGAAGCACACGTACCACACGGGCGACGTGGGCGTGGGAGTGGCCGTCGGCGCGTTCGCGGTGGGCGCGGTGCTGCTGCGACCGTTCGCCGGGCGGCTCGGAGATCGCATGGGTCGACGGCCCTTGGTGATCGGCGGCGCCGCGATCGTCTCGGTCACCACATTGGCGTACGTGTGGGCGACATCGTTGCCGCTCCTGGTGGCGTTCAGATTGTTGGGCGGGATCGGCGAGGCCGCTTTCTTCGTGGGCGCGGCGACGATGATCACCGACCTCGCGCCGATCGAGCGGCGCGGCGAAGCGATCTCCTACTGGTCGGTAGCGGTCTACAGCGGGCTCGCGTTCGGGCCGTCGATCGGGGAAGCGATCGACTCCGCCTGGGGTTCGAACGCGGTGTGGATCGTCGCGGCGGGATTTGCCGGTCTGGCGGCCCTGTTGGCCTTGATGACGCGGGAGACGCGTCCGGATCGCATCCCGCCGAAGGGCCTGCCGCTCATGCACCGCTCCGCGATTCTCCCCGGCATCATGTTGTTCCTTGGGTTGATCGCGCTGGCGGGGTACACCGAGTTTCTGAAGTTGTACGGACGTACGATCGGCGTGCACGACGTCGGAGGGTTCTTCCTTCTGTACGGGTTGCTGGTGTTGGTCATCCGCATCTTCGGAGCGCGATTGCCGGACTCGTTGGGTCCCTTACGCGGTGGCACGCTCGCGCTCGGCGGCGCGGCGAGCGCGATGCTGATCATCGCCGTGTTCCCAAGTGTTCCGGGCCTGATCGTGGGTACGGCAGTCTTCGCATTCGGGATGTCGATGATGTACACGAACTTGATGACGCTCGCGTTGATGGGCGTCGACGAGTCGCAGCGCGCCTCGGTGGTGGGCACGTTCTCCACGTTCTTCGACTTGTCGCAGGGCCTGGGCTCATTGATCGTCGGGGTAGTGGTAGCGGCGTCCACGTACCGCGGTGGGTTCGTAGCGGGCGCGGTGTTCGCGCTCGCCGGACTCGCGCTGTTGTGGAGTGGTATCGATCCGCGCGTGCGTGAAGCCCATGTGGCGACGCGCGCGAACGAGGAGATCCCCGAACCCGAGCCCGGAACGTGACCTCTCTCCTCGTGACCAACGACTTCCCGCCGAAGATCGGGGGGATCCAGTCGTATTTGTGGGAGCTCTGGCGTCGGTTGCCGGCGACGGAGACAACGGTGGTGACCACGCCCCACGCCGGCGCGGCCGAATGGGACGCGGAGCAAGCGTTTCGCATCGTGCGGAGGCGAGAGCGGGTGTTGTTGCCATCACGTCGTCTGGCCCGTGATGTTGACGCGTTGGCGCGCGAGGTCGCTGCCGATGTGATCTTCGTCGATCCCGCGCTGCCACTCGGGTTGATCGTTCCGTGGCTGCACGCGGCGCCGGTCGTCGTGGTGTTGCACGGTGCGGAGATCACGGTGCCGGGTCGATTGCCCACGAAGCCGTTGCTCGGCCGCGTGTTGCGCTCGGCCGCCGGTGTGGTGGCGGCGGGTGGGTATTCGCTGGCGGAGGGCGAGCACGCGGCGGGTCGCACGTTGGCGTCCTTGCTCGTACCGCCGGGTATCGACGTGGAGCGCTTTCGGCCCGCGGCCAACGACGCGGACCGGCGTGCGGCGCGCGTTGCGCTCGGGCTCGACGTGGATACGCGGATCGTGCTGGGCGCGAGTCGCCTCGTTCCCCGCAAGGGGTTCGACGTGCTGATCGCGGCGGTGTCGTCACTCCCGGCCGACGTGCACTTGGTGGTGGTGGGTGGCGGCCGCGATCGAGCTCGGTTGGAGAAATTGGTGGCGGCGCGGTCGCTGGGCGATCGGGTGCGGTTCCTCGGTCGTGTTTCGGACGACGAGTTGGGGCTCGCGCATCGGGCCGCCGACGCGTTCGCGATGTTGTGCCGCGATCGCTGGGGCGGCCTCGAAGCCGAGGGTTTCGGCATCGTGTTCCTCGAGGCCGGCGCGTCGGGACTCGCCTGTGTCGCCGGTCGGAGTGGTGGTTCCCACGAGGCCGTGCTGGACGGTGAGACCGGATACGTCGTAGCGCCACGGGACGTCGACGCGATCGCGCAACGGTTGCGCGCGTTGCTCGACGATCCCGCGCTGCGTTCGCAGATGGGGCTCCGCGCCCGAGCCCTGGCCGAGACCGAGTGGTCCTACGACCGCCGTGTCGAGCCGTTGGCCAAGCTCGCCGCCGGCGATCTCAGCGTGTTCACGCGCTAGCCGAGCAGGATTCTCGGGCGGCGGGCAGACTGACCAGTCGACGAGGAGGAGCGTGCGATGGTCGCGATGAGCGGTGGGTCGGGAACAGCGAAGGATCCGTGGAAGCTGAAGACGCCGCCGCTGAGCTCGGAGTACACGATGCACCGCGACACGCGCGACGGTGTCGACGTGATCGTATGCACCGTCGGCAAGACGGTGTTGCTCTACGACGCACGGTGTCTCGACGACCTCCACGCGATGCTCACGAAACACGGCGACTGGATGGATCTCGGTTCGGCCGACGAACAGAAGCCGGCGAAGGACGGGACGGTCGAGGCGTGGGGTCGGTCGGCCAAGAACCCGATCCGCGGTTGGTACGGGCTGAAGAAGGGCCTGCGCGGCCGATTCGGGATGTACGTACCGCCGCTGATGGAACACCTCGGTCTCGCCGAGGTCGAGCACAACCCGCGCAACAACCGCATGCGCGCGCTCTGAGATGGTGTCGGCGGCGCGGCGAGTGGGGGTTAGCCTCGACCCGTGAGTGAGGACGGGTACACGACTGCGGGCCGCCGCATCATCCGATGGTCGTGGATCAGCAATGCGCTGTTCCTGGCGGGTTCGCTGCCGCTGACCCTCGGCGCGCACGGCACCGACACCCTCGCCGCCGGGGTATGCCTCGCGCTGTTCGGGGCCTCCCTCGTCGTGTGGGTGTGGGCGTTCGCGATTGCGGCGAGTCGGAGTTCTCAAGGCGACGACATCGCGGTCGGGAGCTTGTTTCTGGTCGAAGGCAACATCGACCGCCCGGCTCGCAAGACGCTGTACCTGTCGTTCGCCGCGAGCTTGGTGATCACCGCGGTCGCGGCGGGTTCCAACCCGTTTGCGGTGTTGGTGCCGATGTTGAGTCTGGGGTTCGTCGGGCTCTGGGGGGCCCGCTACGGAACGTTCCCGTTGCGCAAAGAGCTGGTACAGGAGTCACGGCCATTGCGGCCAACCCGTTCCACGCGGCAACGTAGGGGTATCGAAAGGGGGGCCGATGGCCGAGCACGCCAATGAACGGATCCGCATCGACGCGTCGATGGACGAATGTCTGGCCGTGGTGCTGGACTTCGAGAACTATCCGTCGTGGGCCCGTGACCTCAAGCAGGTCACGATCCAAGAACGCGACGACGAGGGTCGGGGCGCGCTCGTGGAGTTCCGCGCCGCCGCGATGGGCCAGAGCTTCAAGTACGTCCTGAAGTACGACTATTCCGCGATGCCCGATTCGTTCTCGTGGGTGTTGGACTCCGGCGAGAAACTGCGCCAACTCGACGGTACGTACCGGTTCGAACCGGAAGGCGACGCGACCCGCGTGCACTACGACCTCGTGGTCGACTTGTCGATCCCGCTGCCGGGACTCATCAAGCGGAGGGCCGCCGGCATGATCATGGGTACGGCGCTGCGCGAGTTGAAGAAGGCCGTCGAGAGCGCTCGGCAGTAGCCTGCGCCGCTATGCGTGATCCGGGAACTCCCCGCCGCAATCCGTTCTTCGATCGCGACTCCGACGCGTCGTCCGACGATCCCGGCATGGGTTGGCGGGATGCGGAGTCGGGTCCCTCCGCTCCCGGAGCCGACGATCCGGCCGGTGGCGTCGGTGGCGTCGGTGGCTTCGCCGCGCTGCTCGCGCTCGTGGAAGGTCTGAGCGACGCACAACCGGAAGCGGCCGAGCACCTCATCGCGGCAGCGCACGAAGTGGTGCTCACGGTGAAGGTGCTGGTCGACGCGACCGAGGCCGTGCTCGCCCAACAACGCGTCGCCATGGCGCACCGCAACGCCGAGCGCGCGTCCGACGATGAGTACGGCGACGATTCGACCGTCACTCCGGTGTCGGTGTTGCGTCGGACCGAGGGTTCGTGACCGGTCGGGTCGGTATCGGACTCGACATCGGCGGGACCAAAGTGCTCGGTGCCGTGGTCGACGACGCCGGTGCCGTGGTCGATGAACACCGAGTGCCGTCGCCCACCGGCGAGTGGCGCGGGAGCGGTTCGTCCCAAGGTTTGTTCGACGCGATCGTCGCGACGGTGACCGAACTTCGTGCTCGTCAACCGGAGGTGACGACCGTCGGGATCGGCGCAGCCGGAATGGTCGACCTCGACGGAGCGATCCACTACGCGCCCAATGTCCCCGCATTCCGATCGACGCCCGTGCGCGCCGACGTGGAGGCCGCGATCGGGCTCCCGACGGTGGTCGACAACGACGCGAACGTCGCCGCGTACGCGGAAGCGCGCTTCGGTGCCGCGCGCGACATGTCGGACGCGATGGTGATCACTCTCGGTACGGGCATCGGCGGCGGGGTGGTGATCGGTGGCAAGGTGCTGCGGGGCGCGCACGGGTTCGCGGCCGAGGTCGGTCACTTCCAGATCGACCCGCACGGCCCGATGTGTGCCTGCGGCGAACGCGGTCACTGGGAAGCGATGGCGTCCGGTACCGCGCTCGGGGTGATGGCCCGCGCCGCCGCGCACCGGGGTGAACTCGCCACGGTGGTGACGGCGGTGGGTGGAGACCCGGATGCCGTGCACGGGCCCGACATCTCTACCGCCGGGCGCGCCGGTGACGCCGAGGCGCTGGCGGTGATCGACGCGTACGCCGTCAACGTCGCGATCGGGCTCGTCGGGTTGGCAAACATCTTCGATCCGGGCGTCATCGCGATCGCTGGTGGCCTCGTGAACGACGGTGAGCTGTTCCTCGGCCCGATTCGCAAACACTTCATCGGTCACATCGAAGGCGCGACCTATCGTCCGGTGCCGGAGATCGTTCCGGCCACGCTCGGAGAACGCGCGGGAGTCATCGGTGCCGCGATCCTCGCCATGGATCAGCATCCGGTCGCATGAAGGTCGGGCTCACGCTTCCATCGTTCACGGAGGATCCCGAGGTGCCGTTGCGCGTCGCGGCCGCCGCTGAGGCCGCGGGACTTGACGGCGTGTTCGTCTACGACCACCTTTTTCGCGTCGCGAAAGACGGCGCGATGCGACCGGCGTTGGAATGCATGGCGCTCTTGGGCGCGCTCGCCGTCGAGACGGAGCGCATCACGCTCGGCACGTTGGTCGTGCGCGCGTCGCTGCGACCGCCGGCCACCTTGGCCGCGGCACTCGATACCGTGGTGCGCATCGCGGGACCTCGATTCGTGGTGGGCATTGGTGCCGGAGACGAAGAGAGCCGGCCGGAGATGGACACGTTCGGACTCCCGATGGGCACGGAGACCGATCGGGTCAAGCGGTTGCGCGCGTCGCTGCGCGAGTTGAGCAGTCGCCCGTATCCCACGTGGGTCGGCGGTCGGGCTCGTCACGTGGGGCTCGTCGCCGCCGAGAGCGCGAACGGTTGGAATCGTTGGGGCGCCGACGTCGAGCGGTTCCGGCGTGAAGCCGCTGAGGTCGCGGTGCTCGCAGGTCGGCTCAACCCGACTCCCGAGGCGTTCACCATGAGTTGGGGTGGCCTGGTCGCGATGGACACCGACGACGATCGCGCGCGAGAGAAAGCGACCCGACTCGGCGCGGGCGCGTCGACCATTGTCGGTGGACCCTCCACGATCGCGACGGCGCTGGCGCGCTATCGCGACGCGGGTGCCGACTGGGCGATCCTCGGTCCCTTGGACTCGCACGATCCGGCGAACGCCGCGTTGATCGGTGATCAGCTCCTCAGTCGGGTGCGGTGACTATCCGAGCAACAGGCGCGCCGCTGTGGTGAGGTCATCGGCCATGAGGTCGGTGTCGAGGGTGCCGCCGACCCACGCGGAGAGAACGGCGAGCCACACGTAGCCGAGCGTGCGCACCACGCCGTCGGGATCGGCGATCGTGGTGCCGTCGATCGCGGTGGTGATGATGGTGCGCAACACGGTCTCGACTCGGTGTTTGTACGGCGCGGTGTCGGACTCGGGGGACGTGAGCGCGGTCACGAGGGCGGCGGTCAGGTTGGGCCGCCGGGCGAGCGCACGGGTGGCCCGCCGGAGCACATCGGCGGTGCGATCCGCCGCATCGCCACCCTCCGGGGGTCGTTGGGCCATCCGGTCCCGTAACCCGTCGGCCTGCTCGGCCAGTGCTGCCAGGAGGAGATGGTCCTTCGACGGATAGTGCCGGTAGAGCGTGCCCAGGGCCACCTCGGCCCGGGCCGCAACGTCGCGCATTTGGACCGCGTCGTAGCCTCCGGTCGCGGCCAACTCGACCGCCGCGTCGATCATGCGCTGGCGCCGGGCCGCGGTTTCCAGGTCACGGTCGGAGCGAGCTTCTGCATGTGCGCCCCCGGCCATGGCGCCGCACCCTAGTGGGGTAGAACGCGTTCTCGCTCTGGTCGCGGGCGGCGACGCGCTGACGCGGATGCAACCACTCGCGGGCGGTGAGCGACTACGGGTTCTTGATTTCCTTCCACACTGCAATCGCCCACGCAGACGCGACCGGGTCGATGAACTTCGGCGGCGACAGGTACTTCATCCGGCGGTCGTACCGGTAGTCCTTTGCGTAGCCCGAAGCGATAGTGCTCCCCGAGAACGTCCCGACGGCGCCGCGGTAGCGCTGGCCGATGGTTCCCGTGACGCTCAGCGTTCCGAGTGGCGCCCCCAAGTCGTAGTTCTGCACGCGGAAGCTGTGGTTGATGGAGAGGATTGCGGCGTAGATCGTCGGATCGTTGAGGGGGCTCCCCGTGGCCGCCTCACCTGGGAAGTTCGCGTTCAGGTTGCAGCTCGACGCGTTGCCCGAGTTGCACTTCACCGGGTGCCAGAGCTCGACGTAGTTGTTGGCGATGAGTCCGAGCAGGTCGCGCCCCGAAGTCCCGTCCTTGTATTGCAACGACGCGGTGATGTCGATGTTGTCGTCGGCGGCGATCGTGAGCTGGCCCTTGAGCGTGCCGTCGACGAACACGTCGCCGTTGCGGCACCCGTAGGTGGTGATGTCGTTGTTGATCGGCAGGCCCAGCGGGTGCGCTTGACCGTTCACGTTGTAGGGACAGCCCGACGTGTAGTTCGCGTCAGCGCTGGAGCTCGGCACGTTCTGGACGTAGATCACGCCGTTGCTCGGAAGGCTGCCGGTGCCGTTCGTGGGGCACCCGTTGTGGGTGTTCTTCGAGAAGGGACTCTTGACGGTCATCTGGCCGCTGCTCAGGAGCTTGATCCGAGTCGGGCCGGTGTAGAGACAGCCGCCCGCGGTCGTCGACGTCTGATTCTTGATCGCGGAGTTGCTCGGTGGCAGGTCGAACGCGGTTTGGTACTTCGGGTCGCCCGCGTTCGAGAAGTTCGGAGTGCTGGTCGGGCAGGTGTCGCGCCACCGGTTGCCCGAAGCAGGGTTCCAACTCGTCGAGGTCTTGCCCGCGAACGTCGGCGACCCGCACACTCGGAACGCGTCGTTGGTGTGCATTGGCCCGTTGATGGTGTCGCGCGTGACGAACGTGATCTCGGTACACGCGGGGTCGCGACCCTCGTAGTAGTGATGATGGCACGCGGCGTCCGCTTCGATCGGGGTGAACGGAGATCCGGTATACGACGCGGGGTCCTTCGTTTCGTAGTCGGTGAAGTACAGGTAGTCGAGGAAGTTCCGGCGGCGCAGAATTGCTTGCAGGGTGCGTTTGGACGTGCCCACCTTGCCGGTGGATGTGAGGGTGATCGTGCCGTCGACGGTGAGGTTGGTCGTGTCCGGCGTATAGGTGTACTGGCTCTTGGTGGAACCGCCAGGCACATCGACGAATGTAGTGAAGGCGACGTTGCCGTCGGGCGGCAGATTGCCCGCGTTGTAGCTGGAGTAGTTCGAGTTTTCGTTGAGGTGGAACAGGTAATCGTCGACGCCGGCTTCGGCTGCGTTCAGGGCCGCGTTCCAGTTCTGGTCGTGGCGCGAAACGGTGCTCGAGTTCACGGCGTAGTCGAGCACGGTGACCGCCAGCAGTACCAACACGATCAGCCCGATCAGGATCGCGACCAACGCGACCCCGTCCTCGTCTCTGCGAATCCTCATGCCGTCATCTCCATCAGGAGGTCGTTTGATATTCGACGTTGGGGAGGCGGACTTGATCGACGAGCGTCACGTTTCCGACGGGCAGGTTGGTCGTGGTCCGCACCACCAAGGTGATCTTCACTGAGGCCACCGCGAGGAGATCGCCGCTCGCCAGCGGCACGGCCAGCTCCGTCCCGGCGCCGTCGTAGTACTGAAAGACGTGTTGCGACGCGGTGTTCGCGAGGTAGCGACCTACGTAGCGCAGCTTCGCGGTGCCGGTGTAGGTGTAGTTCGGCGCGACCGATGCGGCGTCGGGGACCTGGATCGACGAGATGATCTCGTTGCTCGAGTCCACGTACAGGTGCACTTTCCGTGGCCCGTCGGTGGTGTCGTCGAGGTTCGCGTAGAACGTCACGTCTCGCGCGTCGGCCGCCACGAATGGTGCCGTTCCGGCCTGGAGTCGGGTCGCGGTTCGGATGTCTTTCGTGAGGACGGCCATCAGCGTGCGCGCTTCGTCGAGGTTGGTGACCCGCAGCCGTGTGCCGTTCGCGACCTTCTCGGCGCTCCCGATACTGGAGTACAGGAACGCGAGCACGACGGCGAGGATCAACAGCGTCATGCTGATCTCGATCAGGTTGCTCTGGCCGCGTTCGGAGCGGCGGACCCGAGTCATCATCGGATATGCACGTCGGCGTCTTGCGTGCTCGTGTCGTTGGGGTTCATGACCACCGACTGCCACGTACTGTTCGGGGTGGCCGCGACCGCCTGGATACTCCAGGTGCCAAACGGAAGGGCCACGAGCTGCGAACCTCCGGTCGCCGTGAACGACGCGAGGGTGAGGGTCGACCCCGATCCGCACCGACTGTCGGCCGCGTGCACTGCGACCACGGTGATTGCCGCGCCGGCCGTCTCGCGTTCGAAACTGATGCGGAGGGTGGGCATCGCGATCGTTGCGACAGTGGTCGCCCCGGGGTCGACGTTCACCGCGTTGTCGCGAGACGCCCCGGGCCAGAAGCGCGTGCCGGATCCGTTGACGCCCTGTGGGTCGGCGTCGGCGCAATCACCCGACCACATCTCGTAGCCATCGGAGAAGGGGAACAGGTCCGCGAGCGTTCGGGTGATTCCGGTCCCCGTCATGGTCTTTGTGCCGGCCGGGAGCAGGCCGGTATTGGCGATCGTGATCGGTACCGCATTCGCCGGGAGGCCCGAGTTGATGCCGCTGAGGGTGAGCGCAACGGTCGCGGCCTGGTCGTAGTCGAACGAGATCGACGTAATGGTCGCGGCGGTGACCGTCACACTCTGAGTGGGCGCCGCGATGCTCTGGCGGTCTACCCAGCCGGTCGTGCCCAAGGTGACCGAATACGTTCCGGGGGTGAGGAACCCAAAGAACGCGCAACCCGAACCGTCGATCGTCGTTTGGGTCGTGTCGACACCCGAGCCGGTGACGCGTACCGGAACACCACCAATTGGGCTCGCGTTGCTATCACGTACTCGCACCGCGATGTGTCCGTTGTCCGGGTCGTAGGACCCGACCGGCGGCGAGATCTCGGTGCTGGTCTCGACGGGTTGGGTGTTGTGCATGTTCGGCCACGTGACCGACACGGTGGCCCGCAACACCTGGGGACTGGATCCGGTCGAGTCACACGCGTCGTTGGTCGCGCTCTTCGCGACCCATTCGGTCTTGCGCTTCACCGCGTACACCACGGTATTGACCGTGATGTTCTGTGGTGCACTCTGCCCGATCTTGATCGTCGAGAAGCTGGCCTGACGGATCGCGTCCATCTCCTGGCTGGCGAGATGGACCGCGACCGCACGGTCCTTATTGGTCCGCGCCGCCTGGAGTCCCGTGGCGATCAAGGTGACGAGGGTGCCGATCAGGAGGCTGAAAATGGTCAACGAGACGATGAGTTCGATGAGGCTGAATCCGGCCTCCGGACGCGCGCGTGCACGGCCGGAGTACCTCTGGCGATATCCGTGAACCTGCATCGCGCGCCTCGTCCATCAACTACTGATGCCTCGAGTGCCTGTCGGCGGGATATCCGGCCGCCTTGAGGGGCGATTTGGGCGGTTCCTACGCCCCCATGGGGAGCAGCTCAGGAAGTGGGCGGGCCGCGATACGCCGCATAGTCGTCTCGCGGGCCTGCTCCACGACCGCGCCGGTTCTCGTGTGATCCATGGCGCGCCCGCCCATCGCGGCCAGGTCGGCTTCGCTCGGCTGGAAAACCACGACCGTCATTCCGGCGCGCCGGAGGCGGCGAACCTCCTGTCCGAGGCGGGCGCGGAAGTGCCGGCGAGCGGCGTGCGACGCGTTGCGCACCGGAGCGTTGCGTGACGTGGTCATGGGCGAGGACACGATGACGAGGTCCAACGCTTCGCGGCGGACTACGTCGGCGTTCGATGGCGAGTGGACACCGCCGTCGACGTAGCGGCGGCCGTGGATGGTGACGGGCGCGAAGTAACCGGGGATTGCCGAACTCGCGCCGACCGCGGTGGCGACATCGGTGACCGGAGCATCGGATCGGCCGAACACGACACGACGGGTGTCATCCATGCGCACGCTGCAGATCCACAACGGCGCCGTCGGCCACTCCGACCCCGCGAGCGGTCGTAGTGCCGCGGTCCACGACTCCGTGTCGACGCGCCCGGGAGGGATTGCGACGCCGAGCAGCGCCTCGGGTCTCACCCGCCACGGTGCCCGGACCAACTGTCCGAGCAGATTGGGATGCGGCGCCTTCCACGCGCGCCGAACCGTTGGCTCGGTCCAGTCGCCGGTGGGGCCGAGCCGACCGACCAGCTCGACGCCTTCCGGCGTGAGTTCTGCCTGACGGAGCAGCGCGGCGAAGTCGCGCGCCGAGAGCCCGAGCCGGAGATACGTGCCCGCGGCCGACCCGGCGGAAGTTCCGACGACCAGCGATGCCGTTCGGGGATCCCAACTCGTCGCGTCCTGGATGCCTGCGAGCACCCCCGCGTGATACGCCTGACCGGTCAGCCCGCCGGCACCGAGGACGAGTCCGACGCCGGCCATGTCCGTCATTCTGGTCCGTGAGCGGCGAGGAACGCGCGGATCGCGCGCTGCGACTTCAGGTGAACGAACGTCCATGGGTGCGGAGCCGACGCCAAGGCGAGCACTTTGGGGCGAGTCTTGCGACGGTAACTCGCAACCCAACGGAGAAACTCAGCATCCAATCGATCGGGACAGCCCTCGGCCTGTGGTGGGGCGTCACGGGTGAAACGCCGCCGGATCACTCCGAACAGTGAGCGTGGTGTGGGAAGGTCCAGAAAGATCAAGGTGTCGCACGCGCTCGCGCGCAGCTCCATCGTTCCGCCGTAGTTGCCATCCATGATCCACGCGTCGGCCTTGATCAACTCGCCGACGCGGTGGCGCCATTCGTCGTCGGGCGTGGCCACCCAACCCGGGCGCCAGTACTCACGGTCGAGATGAATGATCGGAAGCCCCGTCCGGCGTTCGAGCTCGCGGGCCAACGTGGACTTTCCGACACCGCCGGCGCCGACGATGAGCACGCGCCGCATCTGCGGCTGGCGCATCCGAGCTTGGGGCACCGGAGCGTCGTCCATCACGCCTCGGCGGTTCCGGCGGGTGCGGCCTCGCCGCGCCCGAAGTATTCGGCCGCGCGGCGGGGATCGAGGGTGACGAAGAGTCCCTCGGCCTCGGCGGTGACCACACCGTCGACCTGCATCGTCGCGCGGGCCACGATGCGCCGGCCGTCGACGCTCTCCGTAGTCCCGCGGATTTCGACCGGTCGGTGCAGTGGTGTGGGTTTGAGGTAACGCACGGTCAGGCGGCCCGTCATGCCGGGATTGCCGGAGGTGATGTTGGTCATCCCGAGCACCTCGTCGAACGTGAGCGCGATCCAACCACCGTGGACGTAGCCGGGCGGACCCTCGTACGCCGCGTGATACATCCCCCGGACTTCGATCCCGCCGTCGACGACTTGCCACTCCATCGGCGGTGCGAGCGGGCTGACTTCGCCCACGAGCGGTGAACGCGGCAAGTAGTCGGTATGACCGAGCTCGACGCGTTGACGCACCCCGCGATCGTCGTCGTGCGGTTCACGCCCGAGATGGCGAGCGATGGCTTCGGTCATGTCGGCGGCCGACCCGAGCTGTTCCTCGGTCGCGTCCTCGAGCGTGAGGGTGGCGTCGATGAGGTGGCGGACTGCTTCCGCGAGGCGACGCCGCTGCACCGAGACGAACGGAACGTCCACTAGCGGCCTTTGAAGATCGGCGAACGTTTCTCGGCGAACGCCCGCGGACCCTCTTGCGCGTCTTCGGATGCGAAGACCTCCCACCCGATGGTGTCCTGGACGGGCATGGCCTCGGCTTCGGTGAGGTACTCGGTCTCGCGCCAGGCGCGCAGGATCGCCTGAGTCGACAACGGTCCGCACGCGGCCACCTGCTCCGCGACGGCGCGGGCCGCATCGAGCGCGGTGCCGTCGGGGACGACGCGACCGATGAGCCCGATGCGCAACGCCTCGTGCGCGGGAACGGGCTTTGATGACAACAGGATGTCCATCGCGATCGTGTACGGAATCTGGCGGGGGAGTCGAACGGCGGAGCCGCCGAGTGGGAACAAGCCACGCTTGCCTTCCCACACCCCGAAGATCGCGCCCTCGCCCGCGATTCGGATGTCGGTCCCTTGCAACATCTCGGTACCGCCCGCGACGGCATAGCCCTCGACCGCCGCGATCAACGGCTTGCTCAGCCGGTAGTCGCGCAGGAGGGCTTTCCAGTGCAGGTTCGGCGACTCGGCCATGCGGGTGCGCACGTGCTCGCTCTCGGACGGCTTGCTCATGGCTTTGAGGTCGGCACCGGAGGAGAAGTGGCCACCCGCACCAGTGAGAATCGCGCACCGAATCTCGGGGGTCTCGTCCACGTAGCTGAAACCGTCGGCGAGGCCGACGAGCATGTCGGGGCTCAGCGCGTTGCGGGCCTCCGGTCGGTTCATCGTGAACACGACCACGTGGCCGTCGCGCTCGACGGTGCAGTGCTGAGTGGTCATAGGCAAGATCTCGGGCATGACGCCTCCTTGCTCGGTGCGGCGGAATTCGATCGGCTACAGTCAGCGATAGAACGTGTTCTAGTTTCACCCAATGTCGCGACGACCGCCAATCTTGCCCGTTCGGACCCGTTCGAACCTGGAGGCCATTCGATGGTGACCAAAACTGTGCAGCTCGATGACCCGACCACGTACCGCGGCGGTCCGCCCCACGACTTCTTCGACCAACTGCGTCGGGACGAGCCGGTGTACTGGCACCCTTCCGAGCAGTACGCCCCGGGATTTTGGGTCTGTACCAAGTACGCGGATGTCATCGCCATCGAACGAGACGTGAAGACGTTTTCGTCCGCACTCGGCGGCGCGCTCCTCGACGATCAGCAAGACGGCACCGAGTTGATGATGCTCAATCAGGACCCGCCGCAGCACACGCGGTTGCGCAACCTGGTGGCGCGGGGCTTCACCCCGAAGGTGATCAAAGCAATGGAACCGCACATTCGTGAAGCCGCGAAGGTGATCGTCGACCGCCAAATGGGCAACCCCGACGTCATCGACTTCGTCCCCAACTTCGCGGCCGAGCTGCCCCTCGTCGTGATCTCGGAGCTGCTCGGAGTCCCCTACGAGGATCGTCACAAGATCTTCGAGTGGTCGAACCGCCTCATCGGCAACTCGGACCCGGAGTACAACGACGGCCCGCCCGAGCAGGCGTTGGAAGCGTCGATGGAGCTCTACATGTACGCGCAGTCGCTCGCCGACGCGCGCCGGGAACGTCCGATGGACGACATCGTTACCACGCTGATCTCGGCGGAGCTCGACGGCGAACAGCTCTCGGACATCGAGTTCAATGTCTTCGTGCTGCTGCTCGCGGTCGCGGGCAACGAGACCACGAGGAACTTGATCAGTGGCGGGATGCTCGCGCTGTTGCAGAACCCGGAGCAGCGCGACATCGTGCTCGCCGACGTTCCGGGCACGCTCGACACGCTCGTCGACGAGATGCTGCGCTACGTGAGCCCGGTGATGTACTTCCGGCGCACCGTCACCCACGACACCGAGCTGCGCGGGGTGCCGCTCCGCGCCAACGACAAGATCACCGTCTGGTACGGCGCCGCGAATCGTGACGAGGATGTCTTCGCCGACGCGCACGCGTTCGACGCGACCCGGTCGCCGAACGAACACATTGCGTTCGGTGGTCGCGGCCCGCACTATTGCTTGGGCGTCGCGCTCGCCAAGATGGAGATCAAGGTGATGTTCGAGGAGATGCTCACGCGCGTGCCGAACATGGCGCTCGCGGGCGAGCCCGAGCGACTGCTCTCCACGCTGATCAACGGCATCAAGCACCTGCCCGTGCGCGTGCAGTAACCCGACGCTCGATCACTGCCCGACGATCGGCTTCGAGTTCGGTGGCGTCGGTGGTGCCGGATCACCCGTCGTCGGTGGCGGTGGCGGTGGCGGTGGTGCAGTCGTGGTCGTCGTGGTCGTCGTGGTCGTCGTGGTCGTCGTGGTCGTCGTCGGACTCGTCGGCTGAGCTGGGAAGCCCCAGAACGGCGTGGTCGTCGCAGTCGTCGTTTTCGCGTGTCGGTGCTGACGCGAGGCAATGGTGTAGAGGTACACGACCATCGGGTTGGGCCCGGTCGTCGTCGTGGTGGATACCGAAACGCTCGGCGACGGCGTTGTCGCGTCGGTGCCGTGCGACGATGTCCCACGAGAAGCCTGGATGCCACGGACCTCGGTGGGCGACGCAACCGCGTGGTCGTCGCGCCACTTGTTGAGCCCGACTGCGGCGAGCACGATCAGCACCACGACGAGGAGCCCGTTGAGTACGCGTTCTTCGGGGCTTTGAAAGTGGAGTCTGTTGCGTATGCGGCTCATGTTGCTGGTGAGTCTCCCAGGCCGCGGTGGAAAAGTCACGGACCGCGCGGGGTTCTCGCCGGAAATGCCCGAAATCCGGCCTTTCAATGGACCGTCGCCGACTCGGCCTGGTCGCATCTTGCCGGTGCGCGCGAGAACGTGTTCTACTGCGCTCGCAGTGCGTGACCCGACGATCTGAGGAGACCCAGGGAAATGCCCGGAGGCTTTTGGTATTACGCACACGAGGATCCGGACGCGCTTGCGGTGGTGGATCCGGATGGCACCGAGATCAGCGCGGGGGAACTCCTCGCCCGCTGCAATCGGATGGCGCACGGGCTCCGCGCGTTGGGCCTGCAGGCAGGCGACACGGTCGCCGCGATCTTGCCGAACGGCGTGTACCCGGCCACCGTCTATCTCGCCGCGCTGCAGATCGGTCTCTACTACGTACCGATCAACTATCGGCTCTCGCCGCCCGAGGTCGCGTACATCCTCTCGGACTCGGATGCGAAGGCCTTTGTGACCCACGAGCGGTTCGCGACGCTCGCGGTGGAGGCGGCCGACATCGCCGCGATCCCCGCCGACGGCCGGTTGGCCGTAGGCGCGGTGCCGGGATTTCGCGACCTCGAACAGCTCCTCGCGTCGCAGCCGGAGACGGATCCATCCGACCGCCTCGCCGGCGCGGCGATGCACTACACGAGCGGGACGACCGGTCGACCGAAGGGCGTGAAGCGCGCGCTGAGTGGACTCGATCCCGACACTTCGTCGGAACTGTTCTCGATGTTCCTGCTGCTGTTCGGTATCGGGCCGCGTGATGGCAATGTGCACTTGTCGACCTCGCCGAACTACCACACCGCGGTCACCACGTTTGCGGGCAACGCGCTCCACGCGGGCCATCCCGTCGTGTACATGGACAAGTGGGATCCGGAGCAGACGCTCGCGCTCATCGAGAAGTACGGCTGCACCCACACGCACATGGTGCCTACGCAGTTTCACCGCATGCTCCAGCTCCCCGACGACGTGCGCGCCAAGTACGACGTGTCGTCGATGAAGTTTGCGATCCACGCCGCCGCGCCGTGCCCGATCGACGTGAAGCACAAGATGATCGCGTGGTGGGGCGAGTCGATCATCGAGTACTACGGCGCCACGGAAGGCGGCGGCACGCTCGCGACCGCGGCGCAGTGGTTGGCGTACCCGGGAACCGTCGGCACGGTGTGGCCGAGCTCCACCCTCAAGATCGTCGACGACGACGGCGTCGAGTGTCCCACGGGCACGCCCGGCATCGTGTGGATGAAGATGGCGACGGGGGACTTCGAATACAAGGGCGACAAGTCCAAGACCGACGATTCACACGACGCCGACGGGTTCTTCACGGTCGGAGACGTCGGCTATCTCAACGAAGAGGGCTACCTGTTCCTCTGCGATCGCAAGTCCGACATGATCATCGCGGGCGGCGTGAACATCTACCCGGCCGAAATTGAAGGCGAGCTGTTGGCCCACCCCGGCATTGCGGACGCGGCGGTGTTCGGCATCCCGGACGACGACATGGGCGAACAGATCAAGGCCGTGATCGAAGTACGCGACGGCGTGGTCGCCGACGACGCGTTGCGCGCGTCGATCATGGACCACCTCGCGGGCCGGCTCGCCAAGTTCAAGTGGCCGCGGTCGATCGATTTCGTCGATCAGCTGCCGCGCGAACCGACCGGCAAGTTGTTGAAGCGAACGTTGCGCGACCCGTACTGGGCTGACCGCGACGTCGCGATCTGACTGCATTCACCTTCCGAAGACCGAACGGAGCGTCGTGACCTCTCCTCCGCCACTGATCGAACAACATGTCCTCGAGTATCCGGGTGGATACACGCGCTCGGTGGGCACCGCGGTGTCGCGCTACCTCACCGGGCTGCGCGACGGCGTGATCGTGGGCGTGCGCATCGGCGACGGTCGCGTGATGGTGCCGCCGACCGAGTATGACCCCGAGACTGGGGCCGCGCTGGACGAGTACGTAGAGGTCGGTCCGGCCGGCACCGTGGTCGCGTGGACGTGGGTGAGCGAACCGCGTTCGGGCAAGCATCACCTCACGAAGCCGTTCGCGTTCGCGTTGGTGCGACCCGATGGTGCCGACGTGCCGATGGTTCATGTGGTCGACGTCGCCGCAGCGGATGAGATGGCGGTCGGGATGCGCGTGATGCCGCGCTGGGCGAGCGAGCGCGTGGGCTACGTGACCGACCTCGACGCCTGGGTTCCCATCTCCGACGGTGAGACCCCGAGTGCTGCGGCCGTGAACACCGCCGAGGTCAGTGGCGAGCCGGTCACCGGGATCACGGTGCCGATCCGACTGGAGTACGAGATCAACGCGGGACGCGCGCCGAGCAAGTATTTGCGCAGCCTGGCCGAGCACAAGATCATCGGTCAGCGCGCCGTAGATTCGGACAAGGTCTACGTCCCGCCTCGTGGCTCGGATCCCACCACCGGCGCGCCGACCACGATCGAGGTCGAAGTGAGTGACGTCGGGACGGTGACCACATTCTGTGTCGTCAACCTGCCGGGCCTGTCGGAGTTCGCACCCGAGGTTCCGTTCGTATGTGCGCAGATTCTGCTTGACGGTTCCAACACGCCGTGGTTCGGACTCGTGCAGGGACTGCCCGCCGACGAGGTGCGGATGGGCCTGCGCGTACAGGCGGTGTGGGCCGATGTGCTCGTCCCCGATGCCCGCAGCATCAAGTGGTTCGAGCCCAACGGTGAACCCGACGCCCCGTACGACACCTACCGGGAGTACGCATGAGGGGAACAGCATGAGGGACGTTGCCGTCATCTCGTTTGCGCAGGAGACCGCGGTCAAAGATCGCGAGCGCAACGAAGTGGAGTTCATCAGTCCGGTGGTCCGTGACGCGGTCGCCGGGTCCGGCATCGCGCGCCACGACATCGGGTTCACGATCTCCGGATCGTGCGACTACCTGAGCGGGGGTCCGTTCACGTTCGTGCAGGGGCTGGACGCCGCGGGCGCATGGCCGCCGGTGAAGGAGAGCCACGTCGAGATGGACGCCGCGTGGGCGCTCTACGAAGCGTGGGTAGCAATCCAGACCGGTGACGTCGACAGCGCGCTGATCTACGGATTTGGCAAGTCGTCGCTGACCGACATTCACGAAGTCATCACTCTGCAAACCGACCCGTACACGGTGGCGCCACTGTGGCCGTCGATGGTCGATCTTGCCGCGTTGCAAGCGAGCGCGTTGTTCGCGGAGGGCGATGTGACCGAGCGCGATCTCGCAGAGGTCGCGGCGCGGTCGCGTCGTGACGCTTGCGCGAATCCATTCGCGGTCGTCAGTGAAGAGGTAGATGCCGACACGCTGCTCGGGCGACCGGTTACCCACGCGCCGCTCCGCGATTCGGATATCGCACCGGTCACGGACGGCGCCGCCGCGATCGTGATCGCCGCCGCCGAGGTTGCGCACGACGTGTGCGCGCGACCGGCGTGGATCCGTGGTATCGACCACCGCGTGGATGCGCCGCACATCGGCGTGCGCGACCTCACGACGAGCGCGTCGACCCGTCGCGCCGGTGAGGAAGCGGGCGCGCTCCAGGGGGGCTTCGACGTCGCGGAGCTGCATGCGCAGTTCAGTCACGACGAGCTTCTCCTGCGAGCCGCACTCGGGTTGAGCGCAGAGACCGCGATCAATCCTTCGGGGGGCGCGCTCGGCGCGAACCCCCTGATGGCCTCGGGCCTGATTCGGATCGGCGAGGTCTTCCGTCGTATCAACGCCGGAGAGATCGGCCGCGGGCTTGCGCACGCAACCCAGGGGCCGTGTCTGCAACAGAACCTCGTATGCATTCTGGAGGGGGAGTAGCTGTGGGAGCCGTTCGCACTGCGGTCGTCGGGGTCGGCCAGACCCGCCACGTTTCCGCCCGCCACGACGTGTCGATCGCGGGACTCGTCCGCGAAGCCGCTCTCGAGGCACTCGAAGACGCGGGGATGGATTTCGGCGATATCGACGCCGTCGTCGTGGGCAAGGCGCCGGACACCTTCGAAGGCGTCTTGATGCCCGAGCTGTACCTGGCCGACGCGCTCGGTGCGGTCGGTAAGCCACTGTTGCGGGTGCACACTGCGGGGTCGGTCGGCGGTTCGACCGCGATCGTGGCGGCGAAACTCGTGATGGCCGGCATCCACAAGCGCGTGCTCACGGTTTCGTTCGAGAAACAGTCGGAGAGCAACGCCACGTGGGGACTGTCGGTCTCGATGCCGTTCACCGCGCCACTCGTCGCCGGTGCCGGCGGATATTTCGCGCCACTGATCCGCGCGTATATCGCGCGCTCGGGTGCGCCGCGCCACATCGGCCATTTGGTCGCGGTCAAGGATCGGCGAGCGGCGTTGCGGAACCCGAAGGCACACCTCCACCTCCCCGATATCGATCTCAAGACCGTCGAGGAATCCTTCCTGTTGTGGGATCCGTTGCGCTACCTCGACACGTGCCCGAGCTCGGACGGCGCGATGGCGCTGGTGATCGGCGCAGAGGACGTGGCCGACGCCGCGCCCGGACCGGCGGCGTGGGTCCACGGCACCGCGATGCGCAGCGAGCCGACGATGTTTGCCGGGCGTGATCAAGTGAACCCGCAAGCGGGTCGCGACTGCGCGGCCGACGTGTATGCGCAGGCGGGAATCACCAACCCGCGGGAAGACTTCGATTGCGCGGAGGTGTACGTGCCGTTCTCGTGGTACGAGCCGATGTGGTTGGAGAACCTCGGCTTCTGTGCCGAGGGCGACGGCTGGAAGCTCACCGAGGCCGGCGTGACCGCGCCCGACGGCGATATTCCGTGGAACCCATCAGGTGGGGTGCTGTCGTCGAACCCGATCGGCGCGAGCGGGATGATTCGCTTCGGTGAAGCCGCGCAACAGGTGCGCGAGCGCGCCGGTGACTACCAGGTGCCGTTGAAGACCGGCCTTGCCCTGGGCCATGCGTACGGCGGCGGTTCGCAGTTCTTCAGCATGTGGGTGGTCGGGAACCGCAAGCCCGAATAGGCCCCTCCTCAAGACTGGGGATTTCACCCCATTACGACCGCATTGGCGCTATTTCCGTTTACAATTTCGGATTCGATCGGTCGATTTGGGGCGGCAATCGCACATGGCACTCGGCGTGAACCACCGATGAGCGAGGTCCTGTGGGCGCAGCCCGACCGGTCCTATACCGCGGCCGCGATCGCCGATATCCCGTTCGCCGACGTTGACGCGTCGACCGAGTTCGATCCTGGCATCGCCGGAGTGTCAACTGCTCACCCGACGACACAGAAAAGATGCCCGTGGCCGTGAGCTTTGGTGGCGATCCGAACCTGACCTACTGCGCCACGGCCCCCTTGCCGCCCTTTCTCTCGGAGTTGATGTTCGCGGGCTTCCTGCGTGGCAGCGGCATCGAGATGGTGAAGTGCATCACTAACGATCTGGAAGTCCCCGCGGATTCCGAAATCGTCATTGAAGGCTATGTAAATCCCCGCGAACTGCGGAATGAAGGGCCTTTTGGCGATCACACAGGCTACTACTCCCTGGCGGATGACTATCCAGTGCTGCATGTGGAAGCCATCACCATGCGCAAGAACGCCATCTATCCCGCCACCATCGTTGGCCGCCCGCCGCAGGAGGACGCCTATCTGGGCCTCGCCACCGAGCGCATCTTCCTGCCGCTGCTGCGCATGGTACTGCCGGAAATCCGCGACATGCACCTGCCCGCCGCGGGCGGCTTCCACAACCTGGTGATCATCTCCATGAAGAAGGACTATCCAGGCCACCCGCAAAAAGTGATGAGCGCCATCTGGGGCACCGGCCAGATCATGTTCAGCAAGTGCGTGGTCGTGGTGGACGAGGACATCGATCCCCACGACATGAACGAGGTCCTATTCCGTGTCACCAGCAACGTGGACCCGCGCCGGGACCTGCTCTTCACCGACGGCCCGCTGGACGTGCTGGACCATTCGTCGGACCGCTTCGCCTT
>JANYLF010000073.1 GCA_025357995.1 Acidimicrobiia bacterium
TCGTCGACCACGATCGCGCCCTCGGGAAGGAAGGCGCCCACGGCAGCCGCGAGTGACGCGCCGGTGAGCGCGCCCGACGGACGGTCGGGGCGTGCTGGCGGGGCCGGGCGCGCGGAGGTCGGGGCTATGCCGAGCGCGTCCGCCAGTGCCGCGATGGCCGACGGTCCACTCTCGTCGACGTCGGTGAGAATGTGGACCGCACAGCCATCGGGGACGAGGTCACTCTCCTTACCGGGATACGCGAAGAACGAGACGGGCGACTGCGCGCCGACCAGCACGAGATGGCGCAGACCGGCGAGTTGCGCGGTCGCGAACTCCGAGAGGTACCCGAGCCGTTCGACCGCGGCGATGCCCGCGCCGCGACGCAACCGAGTGGGGAACACCTCCGCCAGCACCTTGATGTCGAGCGCGGCGGCGATCGCGTCGGCCCACGCGAGCGCCCCGTCGTCCCGGACGATGTCGTCACCGACGAGGAGGGCGGCAGGTTCGCCGGAACGCAGCACCTTGGCCACGTTGTCGATGGCCTGGGCATCGGCCGCGAGTGGTGTGGGAATCGGCTGGGGGCCCACGGCGACGCCGCCTTCAGACCACGACGTATCGGCGGGAAGAATCAAGGTCGCGATCTCACCTGGAGGAGTGCGCGCCGCGGCGACGGCCGCCGCGACGTCGGCACCGAGGTCGGCCGTCGTGTTCGAGCGCCGAACCCAGCCGGACACGTTCGCCGCCAGCGTCTCGATGTTGCTCTGCAGCGGCGCGTCGTACTGCTGGTGGTAGGTCGCATGGTCACCGATGATGTTCACCATCGGTACGTGGGCCCGGCGCGCGTTGTGGAGATTGGCGATGCCGTTGCCGAGTCCCGGCCCGAGATGTAACAGCGTGGCCGCGGGTCGGCCGGTCATGCGTGCGTAACCGTCGGCCGCACCGGTGACCACGCCTTCGAAGAGGCCGAGCACGGCCCGCATACGCGGTTCGCCGTCGAGCGCGGCCACGAAGTGCATCTCCGACGTACCGGGGTTCGCGAAACACACGTCGACGTTGTTGTCGATCAGCGTGCGGAGCAGTGATTGCGCACCGTTCATCGTCATCAGTCGGGCCCTTCGCCGTCGAGGAGGATCCCAGGGTTGAGAATCCGGTTGGGGTCGAATGCAGTCTTGATGCGTCGCATCAGGGCGAGTTTCACCGGGTCTTCGAGTTCGAGAAAGTGCGCCTGCTTCGCGCGCCCGATGCCGTGCTCGCCAGAGATCGCGCCACCGAGTCGGAGACCTTCGGCAAACAGTTCGTGCAAGACGCGATCGCGCGCGACGGGGTCGGATTGGAATACCGAGAGGTGCACATTGCCGTCGCCCGCATGTCCACACCCGGCGATCCACGATCCTGACCCGCTCGCGATCTCGGCGACGCGCTCCATGAATTCGGGAAGCGACGCGCGCGGCACCACGATGTCGACGATATCGTCGGCGTTGTTGGCCTTCGCGACCCAGAAGGACTTCTCGCGGGCGTCGATGAGGGACGCGGCGGCCGCGCCCGGCAAGACGTACACGTCGATGGCGCCGAGATCCGAGAGCTGTTCGGCGAGGCCGGCGACGTCTTCGTCGAGCCGATCGTCGGAGTTCTGCTCCATCATCACCACGAGGTAGGCGAGCGCGGTCTCGCGCACCTCGGCGGGGACGCCGAGATCGAGACCGACGTGCGCGGTGATGGCGCCGAGCGTGATCGTGTCGATGTATTCGAGGATCATCGGGCCGATTCCGCTGGCGACGATGCGAGGGATCGCGTGGGTGACGGCGTGCAACGACGGAAAGGGCGCGAGCACCGTGGCGGTGTGAGGTGCGCGCGGGTACAGCCGGAGTGTCGCCTCGGTGACGAGTGCGAGCGTGCCCTCCGATCCGATGATGAGTTGCGTGAGGTCGTACCCCGCGGTGGCCTTGACGAACTTGCCACCGGTCCGAATGATTTCACCGGTGGGGAGCACGGCCTCGAGCCCGAGTACTTGGTGACGGGTCACGCCGTATTTCACCGCGCGCATGCCACCAGCGTTGGTGGCGACGTTCCCGCCGAGGCTCGCGCTGTACTCACCTGGGTACACGGGATACGCAAGGCCGTGGGGCGCGAGCGCTTCGTCGAGCTGGGCCAGCGTCACGCCGGGCTGCACCACCGCGACGTGATTCTCCGTGTCGATCTCGAGGATCGCGTTCATGCGATCGAACGACACGACGAGTGAGTCGGGTCGTGGTGTGCACGCACCCGAGAGGCCGGTCCCGCTGCCTCGCGCCGTGATGGGGACTCCGTATTCGTTCGCGACTGCGACCAGCGTGGCCACTCCCGCGGTGTCGGCGGGACGGGCGACGTACGCGGGTGCGACGGCCGCAACGGTGAGGGCCTCGTCGTGGCCGAAGTCTTCGCCGATCCCGTCGCCGTGACTCACGTTGGCATCGCCCACGGCGTCGATCAGGGCGGTCAGGACGGTCGTCATCGCCAGCTCCGGTTCGCCACGACCCCAATCTGTAGGCGCGGTGACCCCATCCGGGCAAGCGACGGGGGCGAGACATGGAGGAAAAGACGCGCGACGATGCGGACCATGGATCTCGCGGCGGCGCGTGGTGTGCTCGGTGTCGACGGCGCGACCAGCTGGATCGAAGTGCGGGCCACGTACCTCCGGTTGATCCGTCGTCACCATCCGGACACCGCCGCCGACCTCGCCGACGCCGGGATGCGTACCGTCCGCACCGCCCAGATCACGGAAGCGTTCGCGGTGATCGTGGCCGCGCAGTCTGGGTCCATAGCCGCGCCGGCGCGAACCGTCGACGACCAGCCGCGCGCGAATCCGACGACAAGAGATGATCTCGGTTCATCATTCCGGCATCCGACGATCGCGGTCGACGACTCGCGTGTGGTCCTCCTCGACGCTCCCCTCACGGATGCGTTCCTCGCGCTCCACGAGGTGTTTTCGATCCTGGGCGCGGTCTCGTACATCGACCGCCTGAGCCTGGTGCTCGAGGCGATCGTGCTGCCGGTTCCGGGCCAAGCGACGTCGCTCCTCACCTGGCTCGATCGCAATCCCGACGGCGCGACCGCGGCGACGATCTGCGTCGAATCCCTTGGCGGTCATCCGCCCGCCGATCTCGACACCCTCGTCGATCGCATCGCAGACCTGTTGGCATCGCCGCGCGCTCCCGTCGGGTCGGCGTAACGTCGCCGGACCTTCGCCGTGCTCGAGGAGACCCCGATGCCCGTCCCCCTTGATGAATATCCGATCCATCAGGCGCCCATCTCGATGGCGTTCATGGACACGGGCGACCGCAACGCCTACGACCGCTGCTACTGGAACGCGCACGACCGGACCGGCGACGTCTTTCTCGTCACCGGTCTGGGGGTGTATCCCAATCTCGGGGTGATCGACGCGTACGCGACCGTCCGCAAGGGTGACCACCAGTACTCGATCCGCACGTCGGACGCGTTGAGCGACAACCGCATGCTCCAAGAGGTGGGGCCGTACCGCATCGAGGTGATCGAGCCTCTGCAGAAGCTACGCCTGATCTGCGATGGCGACGCGCACGGAGTGGGCTTTGATCTCACATGGGAGGGGTCCTTCCCGGTGGTCGACGAGGCGCGTCACACGTGGCGGCGCAACGGACGAATCAACCTCGACGCGCAACGTTTCGCACAGGTCGGCACCTGGGAAGGCGTGCTGCGCGTCGATGGTGACGAATTGGCGGTATCGCCTGACACGTGGGTAGGGACGCGTGATCGGTCGTGGGGGATCCGCGGGGTCGGCGAGGCCGAGCCTCCTGGGCGCGCGGGCGACGAACCGCTCGACGGCTTTTGGTGGACCTATATCCCGATGCGCTTCGAAGACTTCGCGTTGCTCGTCATCGTCCAGGAAGAGGCGAACGGCACGCGCGTGATGAACGACGTGTGCCGGGTGTTTCCGGCCTCGTCGGGTCGTGCACCGGAACAGCTCGGATGGCCGGAGGTAGAGATCGCCTACGCGTCGGGTACCCGGATTCCGACGGGCGCGACCGTCCACTTCCAGACCCGCGGCCGCAAGGAACTCACCCTGGAGGTGGAGACACTTGGCTACGTCGCGCTGAACGTCGGTGCCGGATACGGCGGCGACCCCGATTGGGGTCACGGGCAGTGGCGCGGTCGCGGCTTCACTGAAGGCGCGGTGTACGACCTCACCGATCCGACGGTGGCGGGTCGCGCTGCATTCAGTGTGATCGACCACGTCGGGCGCGGCGTGATGGACGGCCAAGAAGGTTGGGGCCTCTTCGAGCACGGCTGCTTCGGTCGCCACGACCCCAGCGGTTTTACCGACTACCTGTCCGTCGCCCCCTAAACCGCTCCCACCGCTAGTTCCTGGGGAGGTCGCGGAACACCGCGGTCTTGTCGGGGCGGGGTTCGCCGGGGAGGCCGAGGACGCGCTCGCCGATCACGTTGCGTTGGATCTGCTCGGTACCACCGCCGATACGGACCGACCACTGGTTGAGGAACAACTGCTGGAACATGCCGTCGTCGATTGCGTCGGCACCGGTCAGCATGGCGTTCGGGCCTTCCAATGCGAGCGCGAGGTCACCGTCGAGCGCGACGCGTTGTGACACTGCGAGTTTCATGATCGACATCTCTGGACCGGGAGGAAGCCCGGCTTTGGCGCGCGCCTTGGCGCGCTGACCGAGCCAGTTGAGGATCTCGAAACGTGTGTACGAGCGCGCCAACTCCTGGCGGATGCCGGCATCGGCCGTGCGACCACAAGTGCGCGCCAGCGCGGCCAGCGACTTGAACCCGACGCCCGACCCGCCGCCGCCGATCATTTGGCGTTCGTTGCCGAGGGTTGTTTGCGCGATGCGCCACCCGTTGTTGACGTCGCCGATCACGTTCGCCGCCGGGATCCGCACGTCGGTGAGGAAGACCTCGTTGAAGTGCGCGTACCCCGTGATCTGGCGTAACGGCCGCACCTCGATGTCCGGCGAGCGCATGTCGACGAGGATGTACGTGATCCCTTGATGCTTCGGCACGTCCCAGTTGGTACGCACGAGCATCATCCCCCAGTCGGAGAAATGCGCGCCGGACGTCCACACCTTCTGGCCGTTGACCACGTACTCGTCGCCGTCGAGTTCGGCGCGCGTCGTGAGACCGGCGAGGTCGGAACCGGCGCCAGGCTCAGAAAACAGCTGGCACCACACATGCTCGCCGTTCAGCATGCGAGACAGGTAATGGGCCTTTTGCGCTTCCGTGCCGTGCGTGATGATCGTCGGACCGACCATGCCGATCGCGACCATGAAGACACCAGACGAGACCAAGAAACGTGATTCCTCCTGGGCGAAGATCCGTGCCTGCGCGACGGTGCCACCACGCCCGCCGTATTCCGACGGCCACGTGATCCCGGCCCAACCGCCGGCCGCCAGCGTGGCCTGCCAGTCTCGACATTCCTGCACGTGCTCGGCCTCGAGCTCGGCGGACATTTCCTTGCCGAGTGGGCTGGACGACACGCCGGCTGGTCGCGGCGGGGCGTGCGATTCGAGGAAGGCGCGGGCGGCGAGCCGGAACTCGTGGTCGGCGGGGGATTCGTCAACGATGGGGGCGGTCACGGCAGGGACCGTATCCAAACGGAGACGACGCGCACGACTACGGGCACCTGCGTGCCGAATGCCCTTCCGCGTAGGGCAGGATGGTGCGGATGTGGCGAGCGACGATCAAGGGTGTGCTCGCCCGCAAGGTGCGGCTGTTTCTCACTGCGCTGGCCGTCGTGCTCGGTGTCACGTTCGTCAGTGGTACCTACGTGCTCACCGACACGTTGCACGCGTCGCTCGGTGAGATCTTCCAGCAGTACGCCTCCGGGAGCGATCTCGTCGTCGCCGCGCACCACGAGGTTGGCGATCGCGCCACCAGCCGTCAGCGGATTCCGGCGGACCTCGCCCAGCAGGTTGCGCGCGTTCCGGGTGTCCAGGCCGCGACGCCGTTCCTGATCGGTGACGCGAAGTTCATCAAGCGCGACAACCGCACCGCCATCCAGTCGCTCGGATCGGTCACGCTCGGAATTTCGTGGGCAGGGAGAGGATCGGTGGGGCCGGCACGCCTGATTCGCGGTCATCGTCCGACTCGTGACGGCGAGGTGGCGATGGACGGCGGTACCGCGAGTCGGTACCACTTCCAGGTCGGTGATCACGTTCGTGTGCTGCTCACCGGTGCCGCCGAGCAGTTTCGCATCGTCGGGATCTTCGCTCTGGGGACCCGCGCGGATCTCGGGTTCGCGAGCGTCGCCGCGTTCGACCCGAAGACGGCGGAGCGCGCCTTCGCGGCTCCGGGTCTGGCCGACTTCATCTTCGTGAAGGTCGCGCCCGGCGCATCGATGACCACGGTACGACGCGCGATCTCGCGCTCGGTCGGCGGTGCTCTCACGGTGGATCGATCGAGCGCGTTCGCAGCGGTGCTGCAACAACAGGTCGATGAATTCC
>JANYLF010000077.1 GCA_025357995.1 Acidimicrobiia bacterium
CGCCCGCCTGCATCGCCGACTCCGGCAGAGCGCGGATCCCGGCCTCACCATCTCGCAGCTGTCCGCCCTCGCGAGCATCGAGCGCGACGGTCCGATCACTCTCGGCGCGCTCGCCCGGATCGAACAGGTACAGCCCCCGACGATGACGGCGCTCACGGGCAAGCTCGAGGACGCGGGACTCGTCACGCGCACCATCGACCCCACGGATCGGCGGATTCATCGCGTTGCCGTGACACCGGCCGGCGCGAAGTTGTTGGCCCGTCACCGCACCCGGAAGAACGCGTTCCTCGATCGCCGGCTTCGAAGACTCAGCGCGGACGATCGCGCCACGCTGACGCGGGCGGCGTACATCATGGAAGCACTGGCCCGCGAGGACTCGGAATGACGCGCATCCGTCAGGCCAGCCAGCAGACTTTCCGGTCGCTCGAAACACCGAACTACCGCAAGTACCTCCTCGGCCAGATCATCTCGGCCAGCGGATCGTGGGTGCAGCAGGTCGCGCTGACATGGCTCGTACTGCGCATGACCGACAACTCGTTCGCGGTCGGAACGGTCCTTGCGCTGCAGTTTCTTCCCGTCATGATCGGTGGCGCGTGGGCCGGCGTGCTCGCCGACCGGCTCGACAAGCGCAAGGTGTTGTTCGCGACGTCGGCCGGCGCCGCGATCTGTGCGGCGATCATGGGCGCGTTGGTGCTCGCCAACGTGATCGAGTTGTGGATGGTGTACACCCTCGCGGCCACATTCGGCGTCGCGACCGCGCTCGACAACCCCGCCCGCCGGTCCTTCGTGACCGAGCTCGTTCCCGATCATCATGCGACCAACGCGCTCAGCTTGAACAGCTCGGTGTTCACCACGGCCCGCATCGTGGGGCCCGCGGTCGCCGCACTGATTATCGCGACGGCCGGGATCGGCTGGTGCTTCATGGTCAACGCCGCGTCCTTCATCGCCGTGATCGTCGCGCTCTGGATGATGGACGTCGACGCGATCAACCCCGCAGAACCCACGCCGCGCGGCAAGGGTCAACTCGTCGAAGGCTTGCGCTACGTGTGGGCGCACACCGCACTGCGCACCACGCTGTTGTTGACCGCGGTGATCGGCACGTTGTCGTTCAACTTCCAGGTGACCGTATCGTCGATGGTGAAGAAGGCATTCCACGGCAACGCCACTACCTTCGCAGTGCTGTTGGCGCTCATGAGCACCGGCGCCGTCATGGCCACGCTGTACGTGGCATACCGGGAACGTGTCACCACTCGATTCGTCATCATGGCTGCGCTCGCGTTGGGACTGTTCATGCTCGTCGCGGCCGCCGCACCTTCGGTCGTGGTGTTCGCGATCGTCGCGGTGCCGATGGGCGCGAGCTCGATCGCGTTTCTTTCGTCCGCCGGTGCCGTATCGCAGAGTCGCGCCGAACCGGAGTTCCGTGGTCGGGTTGCCGCGCTCTACATGGTTGCCTTTCTCGGCTCGACACCGATCGGCGCGCCGATCATCGGCGGCATCTCGCAGATCTTCGGACCACGTTCAGGGTTCATCGTCGGTGGTGTCACGGCTCTGGTCATGGGCGCGTTCGCACTGCGCGCTCTCAACCAGCGCGTCGCTGATCGCGCCGCCGATCGCGCAGAACCGCCGGCGGCCGCACCGGCGTAACTCCAACCCCCGCGGCCGCGTACGCTGCACGCCACTCACGAGGGGACTGCCGATGCACGTACCGCTGACCACACTCGACTTCTTGCACCGCGCCGAAACCGTCTATGGCGCGCGGGCCGCGATCGTCGACGAACCGGCTCCTCCCGGCGGCGGCCTTGGCACCTTCACGTACGCGGAGCTCGGCCAACGGGCGCGGTCGGTGGCGATCACGTTCGACGAACTCGGTTTCGACGCGGGTGAACGCATCGCGATCCTCTCTCCCAACGCGGGGCGATTTCTCGTCGCGCTGTTCGGCATCCCCGCGCACGGACGCGTGCTGGTCCCGATCAACTTCCGACTCAACCGCGACGAGATCGCGTACATCGTCGAACACTCGGGAGCGTCGGCATTGCTCGTCGACCCCGAGTACGACGAGTTGACGTCCGATATCCCGGTCAAGCATCGGTTCGTGCTCGGCGGGGAGACCGACGAGGAGTTGTTCGGACGCTCCGGCGAGCCTCGCTTTACGGCCGACGACGAGACCGCGACCGCCACGATCAACTACACCTCGGGCACCACCGCGCGGCCCAAGGGCGTGGAAATGACCCACCGCAATCTCTGGCTCAACGCCGTCACGTTCGGATGGCACATGAGTGTTTCCGACCGCGACACCTACCTCCACACGCTGCCCACATTCCACTGCAACGGCTGGGGCCTTCCGTTCGCAATCGCGGGGATGGGCGCGCGCCAGGTGGTGATCCGTAAGGTCGACGGCGAAGACATCCTCGGCCGCGTCGAGCGGGAAGGCGTGACGTTCCTGGCGGGTGCGCCGGCGGTAGTGACCGCCGCCTTGGATGCCGCAGCCGCGCGCGTCGAGCGCGGGGAGGCCGTTCCGGGTCGCGACACGGTGCGGATGGTGGTTGCAGGCGCGCCGCCGCCGTCGAAGCTCATCGAGCGCGTGGAGACGGATCTCGGCTGGGAGTTCATGCAGATCTACGGACTCACGGAAACGTCGCCACTCCTCACCGTGAACCGAACGACCGCGGAGTACGACAACCTCTCCCCCGCAGAGCGCGCGCGGCGGTTATCGCGCGCGGGCGCTCCCGCGATCGGAGTACGGATGGCGGTCGACGGCCACGGCGAACTCCTCGCCCGCTCGAACCATGTGTTCGAGGGCTACTGGGCCCAGCCGGAGGCCACGGCCGACGCGATCGTCGACGGGTGGTTCCACACTGGCGACGGTGGTGAGCTCGACGACGCGTACATCGTGATCTCCGATCGCAAGAAGGACGTGATCATCTCCGGCGGGGAGAACGTCTCGTCCATCGAGGTCGAGGATTGCCTGTTTCAACATCCGGGCGTCGCGGAGGCCGCGGCCATTGGCGTCCCGGACGACAAATGGGGCGAGACCGTGAAGGCACTCGTGGTGCTCCGTGCGGGCCATGAAAGCGTGGACGAAGCCGTGCTCATCGCGCATTGCCGCGACCACATCGCGCACTACAAGTGTCCGACGTCGGTGGAGTTCCGCACCGAGCTCGCCCGCACCGCTACCGGCAAACTCCAAAAGTTCAAGCTCCGCGCCCCCTATTGGGAAGGCCGCGAGAAGCAGATCAACTAGCCGAGGCGCAACTACCTCTGGTCGATTGCCACCTTGATCGCGCCGGAGGTTTCTTGGTCGGCAAGAGCGGCGAATGCGTCACGCCACTCGTCGAGGCGAAACGTGTGGGTGAGCATTCCGGTGAGATCGATCCGACCGGATTCCACGAAGTCGAGGTAGTGCTGGATGCCGTGCTGGCGCACACCCTCCACCTCTTCGAATCCAAACGCGTTCGATCCCGTAAACGTGATCTCCTTGAAGTACACGGGGGTGTCTTCCCACCGTGCCGGCCCGTGCATGCCGAGTTTCACCAACGTGCCGCGGGCGCGCAGCAACCGCGCGCCGACCTCGAGCGTCTCCGCGGCACCGATCGTGTCGTACACCACATCGATGCCGCCGGGAAACGCCATCGGCAAGCCGTCGGCCGGTTGCAACACACCACCGGACCACTCGGCGACTGTCTCGAGGAGCTCTTCGCGTGGTTCGGGCGCGACCGTCGACGCGCCGAGCGACTCCGCCAATGCGCATTGCGTCGCGAAGCGCGCGACGGCCATCACCTCGACCGTCGGATAGAACGCGCGCAGGATCGCAATCGCGCTCGTACCGAGCGCGCCCGCGCCGTAGACGAGCACTTTCGATCCGGGTTGGGGTGGGTGACGCGTGATGCCGTGCATCGACACCGCGAATGGGTCGGCGAACACCGCCTGTTCGTCCGAGACGGAATCCGGCACCTTGAACAGCATCGAGTCGTGCGCCGCCATCAACTCGCCAAAGCCACCCGGAACGTCTTTGCACATCCCGGTGTGGATACCCGGTGCGATCGGCCCGACCCCGAAGGACCAACACTGACTCAAGTCACCCGCTTCACAGGCCGGACACAACGTGACCACCCCACGCGGTCCACACGTGAGCCAAGGATTGAGGACGACCCGATCACCGACAGCAAGACCCTCGGTCTCCGGTCCGATCTCGATCACGTCGGCCACCACCTCGTGACCCATGACGTGCGGGAACGACACGAAGTTCTTCATCGGGTTGTCGCGAAACGAGCCGGACCGCTCGGGCGATGTGAAACTCGCGTAGTCGAAGAACGCCTGCTTCGATTCCGAGCCGCAAATGCCGACCAGCCGCGGCTTGGTCATGACCCAATCGGGCCCGAACAGGCGGGGCTCGTCCATCTCGACGATGCGCATGGGTGCCGCGGCGAGCATATTGAGATTGCGGATATCCGTCTCCGGCTCGGCGACGGGCTCGGGCTCGGTTCCGAAGAGGAGTGCACGCATCGCGCCAGCGTATGACGCCCACGTCAGGTCTGTCTCCGGCGCCGTCCGCGGATACCGTCGAGCGTAAGTGAGGCGTCCGATCGCGTGAACCTGGCCCGCGCCCGCCGAACGGGGCCCGACCGGCCCGGCCCGCAGGGCCAAGAGGGGAAGAGATGAGCGAGCAGGCGCGGTTGGCGCTGGCGAATGTGCGCATCGGACGTGAGCGTGGGTCGATGTTCGTGTACGACGATCGGCTCGTGATCACGAGCGACCTCGGGGAGCGCACCATCCCCATCACCGACGTCGAGCGAGTGGCGAACCGCAGGTCGTGGCGAGGCACTCGATTGCTCCTCGCGCTGACCGGCGGTTCGGTCGTGCAGGTGCGCCGGCTACGTCCCGCCGACCTCGCGGTCGCTCATCGCACCATCCTCGCCATCGCCCGCGCCGCCCATTGACATTGGTTCCTCCACGACCGCCTCGACGATCGACGGCTTGGCACCGTTGCCGTTTCCGCCCTTGCCACCGCCGAGGTAGCGGATCAGACTGGCCGCGAGCCCGTCGAGGCTCCCACCGCCGCCACCGGTGACGAGGACCTCGGGCACCACAGTGATGTGGCCGTCTGCGACCGCGTTCGCGACCGCGACCATCGCCGTGGCCGCACCGCCAAGAGCCTCCTTCTGCGCCTCGAAACCGGTCGCGCGCGCCACACCGAGCGCCTCGGTCGCCTTCGCATTTGCGAGACCGATCGCCTCGATCTTGGTGGCCTCCGCCTTACCGGTGAGCGCGACGTAGGCCGCTTCACCGGTGCCTTCCGCCTCGCGAGCGTCGGCCCGGTTCCGCTGGATCTCGACGCTGACCTGCGCGTTGGCGAGCTCGGCCTGCATGTCGGCCGTGCCCTTGGCCTTCTCCATTTGAATTCGAGTCGTCTGGGCGCGCTCCATCTCCTCGAACGTCGCCTTCTCCTGATTGGCGATCTCGCGCTCGGTGAGCACCTTCACCAGCTCCGCCGGGAAGTGCACGTTCTGGATGTAGACGCCCTTGGTCTCCACCTCGTAGAGCTGGAGGTACTCGGTCACGTGTACCAGCGCGGCCTGTTGCACCTGCATGCGAGTCTCGATGAACGTGACCGCGGGCTGGTCCTGCAACGTGTTGCGGAAGTGATTGCCGACGGCCGATTGCAGGACCTCATTGACGAGGTTGAGCATCGTGCCAACCATCGAGATCACCTTCGGTGCCCGCGTGTCCGGCACGTGGATCTGTACCTGGAGCTCGATCGAGAACACGAAGCCCTCGCGACTCTTTCCCTCAATCGGCGCGAGGTGCGCGTCGAGGTTGTGCGACGCGCTGATCTCGTTCGACCAGTTGAGGGTCAGAATCGATGTCGGAACGATCTCGGGTGCGTAACAGCGCGGATTGATCGGGTACTTGCCGGTGCGGAGCGGCTCACGCCAGATCCCCCGATGCCCCGGCGACACGATCGAGCCGAACTTGAACTCGCTGCCCGACGTGTCGAGCGTCGGGAGGCCGACGAACGCCTTGATCACCGCGACCTGGCCTTGATTCACCACGAGCATCGGCACCATCTCGACGCGCACAAGGAACGGATTCAACAAGTACGCGCCGTAGAGCAGCGGGTCGTGCTGCAACCCGATCTTGCCGCCCGCGGCGAGGAACTTCTGGATGTCTTGGTAGTTGTTGTGTTCGATGTTCTTGTTCCCGAGCAGCACCTCGATGATCCGCGCGTCGGTCTCACTCGACGACGCGCCGCGCGCGACGGCATCTTGTTCCATCGCGGTCACGTCTTCGTAGCCGGCGAGCCGGCTCG
>JANYLF010000124.1 GCA_025357995.1 Acidimicrobiia bacterium
GAGGAGGTCGTCGTACTCGGCGTCGGTGACCTCGGGTTCGTCGTGGCCGTAGTAGCGCTCGTCGTGATAGCGAATGAGCTCGCGGAGTTCCTCCGACCGCTCGACCGTCTGCTTCGGCGTCGCCATGGCGAGCGACTCTAACGATGCAACGGGATTGCTCGCGAGTTACGCGCCGGCGGTGAGGCGCGCCGCGGCGCGCTGGGCCGCCACGCGTTCGGCCATCTCCGCGGCCAGGCGCAACGCGCGTTCGGCCTGGCTGGGACCGTGGGTCGCGAGGCCACACGCCGGAGTGACGATCGCTTGGCTCCGAAGGCGCAACGGTTCGCACCCACGCCGCGTGAGCTCACACCACGTGCCCACGAGTTGGCGCCACAGCGGGTCGGGCGATTCTCCGATGGGTCGGTCGGTCGGGACTGCGCCCCACGCGATCCACCCTTCGGCGTCGATATGACGAACGATCGAGCCGACGTCGGCGATCAACGCGTCCGAGACCGGCAATCCGAGCACCGTGGGTCCCGCTTCGAAGGCGAGGCGAATGTCACCGTCACCACAGATGTGCACACCCGTCTCGGCGGTGCATGCGGCCAGCGCGCTCGACAACACGTCGATCGCGTCTTCCCGCTCGATCGGGCCTTCGTCACGCTTCCACAACACGAGCGCGGGTTCGTCGAGGAAGATCAGTGGACGTGCGCCGCGCAACCGTGAGGCGAGGAGCTGCTCCAGCGCGCCAAGCCACGTTTCCACCGTCTCGAGCGCCCGCTCGAAGGCAATCGCGGGACCCATGCCCGCCCGCACGAGCGCGGTGCCGAGCGTGAGCGGCCCGACGACCTGGGCCTTCACTCGTTGGATCGGGGTCGATGCGAGCGCCGCGGCATCGAGAAATCCGAGAATGCCCGCGTGGGATTCCTGGGTGAACGTGATATCGAGCGCCTCGCCGACAAGGTCATGGTCCACGATGAGCGAACCGTCGGGTGCGATCGTGACCTCGGGAAGCGCGTCCGCCCACTGGGCGATGACACCCTCGCGCGGCAGCGCGAGTTGAGGAATCGCGGGCAGATCAGGGTGCGTGCGGAGGACCAGCTCCGCGGCATCGCGAGCATCCGTGAACGGCAGGCTCCCGATTCCGGTCGCCAACCCTGTCGGAAACACTCCACCGTGCAGACTCGGGGACATTCGGTTCCTAGTATACGAACGCGTCGTTCGTACTCTTCGAAGCAGGCGCATTTCCATCCAATGAATACCTGGGCGCTCCGCGCGATCTGGATCAGCATGCCCCTCACCGCGGGCAGTGCACTCGCCGACGCCATGCACCCGTGGCGAGACGCGTCGCGCACGACGGGTGCGGTGCTCCTCTGGGTCGGTTGGACCATTGTGTTGCTCGCGACGTTGGTCCCGCGCCCGTGGTCAACGACGGTGACCCGGTTCGCGCTCCCGATCGGACTCGGCGTGACGATCGTCGCCGCCGGGACCGGACGGCCGTCGACGATTGCCTCCACTGCCGCCATCCTTGGCGCGGTGGTCGCGTGTCTGCTCGGAACGCGCGGTGAGTTCGTGCGCGCGTGCGCGCAAGGCGCCGCGTACGGCGACGAAGAACGCTTCCCACTCAAGGTTCCACCGGGCGTGCTCATCGCGATCCTGCCGATCGCGATCGCGATCGTGGCCGCCACGACGGTCGTCGCGCCGCTGCTGCTCGCCGACGATCACTGGATCGCCGGCGCGCTCGTCGTGGCCGTTGGCGTCCCGTTGAGCGCGTTCGTGATTCGCCTCGCGCATCAACTCTCGCGCCGCTGGGTCGTGCTCGTTCCGGCCGGGCTCGTGATCGCGGATCCGCTGACGCTCACGGACCCCGTCCTGTTTCCGCGTGCCAGGATCGCCGGATTTGGCCCGGCCGATCCAAGTCGCAAACCACCGACCGGCGCGTGCGACCTCCGCCTCGGCGCGGCGTTCGGTTCCTGCGCGTTGCTCCTCACCGACGACGCCGACATCATGCGCCGCGTTCGCAATCAGGGCGTCGCGGTCCAGGCGAACCTTCTCTTGGTGACCCCTGCCGGCGCTCCGAAGTTGTTGGACCGCGCCCGGGCTCGCCGCATCCACGTCCGCACGGAATAGCCGGTCCGGCGCGCCCATCGATCTCCCGAGGATCGGGTCAGACGACGATGGCGGAGCCGAGGACGCGATCACCCTCGTAGAGCGCGACGATCTGACCGGGCGCCACGCGCGGCTGCGGTTCGACCCACTCGATGTGATCGCCATGCCACACCGCGGGGTGGGATTCGCCGTGGGCACGCACCTGCGCCAACACGGTGGTCCCGTCCGCGATCGACGCGCCGGTGGATGTCACGCGGCTGAGCGCGATGCCGCCACGCAGCAGGTCCCGCCGATCGCCGAGCGTCACGGTGGCGGTGGCCGCATCCACGTCGATCACGTAGCGCCGCTCTCCCGCCGCGACCGCGAGCCCGCGCCGTTGGCCGACCGTGAACCCGCGCACACCGTCGTGGGCACCGACCACCGCGCCATCCCCGTCGACGATCGGACCCGGCGCCGCGGGCACGCGCGCGTCGAGGAACGCGTTTCGGCCACCGCGTGTGATGAAACACACGTCCATGCTCTCGGCCTTGGCCGCGGTCCGCAGCCCGAGGCGCGTTGCGTGCACGCGCACGTCGGCCTTGGTCATCTCCCCAACGGGAAGGAGCGTCATCGCCAGTTCTTCCTGACCCAAGACCGCGAGCACGTACGACTGATCCTTCGCGGGATCCTCGCCCCGGCGGAGCTCGGCGCGACCGGACCCATCTCGGGTGATCCGCGCGTGGTGACCCGTGACCAGCGCGTCGAACCCCATCGAGCGGGCGCGATTGAGGAGCCGGCCCCACTTCAATGACCGATTGCACTCCACGCAGGGATTCGGCGTGCGCCCGGACGCGTAGTCGGCAACGTAGGGGTCCACCACGTTGGCGTTAAAGTCCTCGGCGAAGTTGAACACGTAGTGCGGGAGATCGAGCTGGGCCGCAACGCGACGAGCGTCCTCCACATCCGAGACCGAGCAGCAACCGGAGTCGCTCTCGCCGCCCCACAACTTGAGCGTGACGCCCGTGACGTCGTGCCCTTGGTCGCGCATCAACGCGGCGGCCACCGACGAATCGACCCCGCCACTCATCGCCACCAAGACCCGAAGACGCTCGCCACCACTCATGTGCGTACCGGTGTGCGCAGTTGCGCCACGGCGCGCGGAATCGCGGCAACCGCCGCGGCGACGTCGGAATCCGTCGACGCGTAGCCCAGACTCAGGCGGATCGACGCGGTGGCCGCATCCTTCTCCATGCCCATCGCGGCAAGCACGTGAGAGATCTCCGTCGCCCCGGACGAGCACGACGACCCGGCCGCCGCGTACACACCGCGATCGTCGAGCATCACCAACAAGGCCTCGCTCTCGACGCCGGGGAAGCCGAGATGCAAGTGGCCCGCGGTTTGGCGGTCCGGCGCGCCGTTCACGAACGCGTCGGGAATCGCGCGCAACAACTCGTCGCGCAACCGGTCGCGTAAACGCGCGATGCGCGCGGTCTCCATCTCGCGCCGATCATGCGTGATCCGCAGCGCGGTCGCGAGCGCCACGACTCCGGCCACGTTCACGGTGCCCGCGCGAATCCCGCGCTCCTGACCGCCACCCTCGATCTCCGGGTCGACGGGAACACCGCCGCGGATCACGAGTGCGCCGACCCCCTTGGGGCCGCCGAACTTGTGTCCGGAGATCGCGACGAAGTCCCATCCCGCGGCGAGGAGCGACACGTCGACCCACGGCACGGCCTGCACCGCGTCGGTATGGAGCAGCGCCTGAGGCGCAAGGCGGCGCACGAGCGCGCCCACCTCGGGCAACGGCTGAATCGTGCCGATCTCGTTGTTCACCGCCATCACGGAGACGAGCGCGGTGCTGCCGTCGAGGCGACGGGCGAGGTCGTCGAGATCGACCATCCCCTGGGCGGTGACCGAGGTCTCAGCAACTCGGAAGCCCTCGGCCTCGAGCCGGTGCGCGGCCGCGAGCACTCCCTTGTGTTCGAAGGCGGTGGTGACCACGCCGTCGAGTCCGGCGCGGCGGCGCGCGGCACGGGCGCCGCCTTTGATCGCGAGGTTGTCGGCCTCGGTCCCGCCACCGGTAAACACCAGCTCGTTCGGGCTGCAGCCGAGCACGCCGGCGACGGTTTCCCGCGCCTCCTCCAACGCCGTCTTCGCCGCCCGCGCCGCGCCGTGACTCCCGGACGGGTTTCCCGGGTGCTCCGAGAGGAACGGCAGCATGGCCTCGATCGATTCCGGGCGCATGGGCGTGCTCGCCGCGTGATCGAGGTAAGCGCCGGACCCAGTCATGCGGGCAAGTCTACGAACGCCGAATCTGGGAACTCCCTGTGTGACCAACGCGGTGTGTGACCACCGCCTCGGAACTCATTGCTTCCACCGGGCGTTGTCCCTGGAGACCCGGAGGAGCGGAGGCCCGGAATGACTGTCACACCCCCATGCGACACTCAAATGGTGACGACACAGCTTCGACTTCTGAGCGGCGGCGACCCTCCCCAGCGCCCCAACCGACCGCGCCGGCGCCGGGACGGTCGGCCCGCCCGACCACGGACCGCCGCGGCGATCCGCCTCGATGCGCGCACCCGCCAGATCGGCCAATCCGGCGTCGCCGAGGCCCGCCGACGCCTGGCCGAGATCACCGCCACCACCGAGCGAGTCCAAGACCTCGTCAAAGCCAGCTAACGGCCCGACTCTCCGTCGCGATCCGGCACCCGGTGTGAACTACCGGGCGGGTTGGTAGACGCCGAACTCGTCGCGTAGGACGTCGGAGACCTCACCCAAGGTCGCGTAGGCGCGCAGTGCTTCCTTCATCGGGTACAGCAGGTTCTGCGTGCCCTTCGCCGCGGCGCGCACGTCGGCCAGCGCGGCGTCGACCGCGGCCTGATCGCGCCGGGCGCGTAACGCGCGTAAGCGATCCGCCTGCTGCCGTTCGAGCGCCGGATCGATGGGGAACACGTCGGCTGTATCGGCCGACGGATCCGCGAACTTGTTGAGACCCACGATGATCTTCTCGCCGTTGTCGACGGCCTTCGCCCATTCGAACGCGGCCCGCTCGATCTCGTCCTGCATGAAGCCGGCCTCGATCGCGGCAACCGCGCCACCCAACTCGTCGACGCGTTCGATGTAACGCCAGGCCGCGGCCTCCACCTCGTTGGTGAGCGACTCGACGAAGTACGAACCGGCCAGCGGGTCGACCGTCTCGGTCATGCCGGTCTCGTACGCCACGATCTGCTGGGTGCGCAACGCGATCTTGGCGGCGCGCTCGGTAGGAAGACCCAACGCTTCGTCGAACCCGTTGGTGTGCAGACTCTGCGTGCCACCGAGCGCGGCGGCCATCGCCTGGAGCGCCACGCGCACCACGTTGTTCTCCGGCTGTTGCGCGGTGAGCATCGAGCCCGCGGTCTGGGTGTGGAACCGCAGGAGCTTCGACTTCTCGTTCTGCGCACCGAACCGATTGCTCATGATCCAGTACCACATGCGGCGCGCGGCGCGGAACTTCGCGAGCTCCTCGAAGAAGTTGTTGTGCCCGTTCCAGAAGAAGGACAGGCGCGGCGCGAAATCGTCGACGTCGAGCCCGGCATCGACCGCGGCCTGCACGTAGGCGATCGCGTTCGCCAACGTGAACGCGATCTCCTGCACCGCGGTACTGCCCGCTTCACGAATGTGGTAGCCGGAGATCGAGATCGTGTTCCAGCGCGGGACGTGTTCGCCGCAGTAGGCGAAGATGTCGGTGATGATCCGCATGGATTGGCGCGGCGGATAGATATAGGTGCCGCGCGCCACGTACTCCTTGAGGATGTCGTTCTGGATCGTGCCGCCGATCTGCGAGGCGGGCACACCCTGGGACTCTGCGACGAGCTCGTAGAACAACAGCAGGATCGCGGCGGTCGAGTTGATCGTCATCGAGGTGGTCACGGTGTCGAGCGGGAGACCCTTGAGCAGGATCTCCATGTCTTCGAGGGAGTCGATCGCCACGCCGACCTTGCCGACCTCGCCTTCCGCCCGCGGATGATCGGAGTCGTACCCCATCTGCGTGGGGAGATCGAACGCGCACGAGAGGCCGGTCTGACCGGCGCCGAGCAGGAAATGGAACCGCTCGTTGGTCTCGGCCGCGGTGCCGAACCCCGAGTACTGGCGCATCGTCCACGGGCGGGTCCGGTACATCTGGGCGTACACGCCACGGGTGTATGGCGGAGTGCCCGCATCGCCGAGGGTCGCCTGCGGGTCCCATTCGGCGGCCTCGAGATCTGCCGCGGTGTACTGCGATTTGATCTCGATGCCGGAATCGGTGCGGCGGGTCGTGTCGTCGGCCATGGCTGGATCGTACCGGCGTCCCCGATTCGGACCCCAGCCCGGAGAAGACTGGGCGAATGCGTAGGACTGGGACTCTCATCATCGGGCTTGTCTTCGTGGCAACGGCCTGCGGAAGCAGCAGTGGATCGAAGGCAAGCGCGCCAACCACGACAACCCCGAAGCCGTCGACCGATCACGCTGTCATCGCCGCCGGACTGATCCGAGCGTCCGACCTTCCCGGCTACTCGCACAAACCACCGTCGACCGATTCGAGCTCCGACATCGACCGCGTCGCGAAGGGTCTGCCCGAGTGCGCCCGCTTCGTCGCCGCCCGCAAGGACGGGACGTCGAAACAGAAGTCGCCACAATTCCAACTCGGCGATTCCCATGTGGACGACAGCGTGGACGTCTACGCGTCGTCGACGATCGTGGCGGGTCAGCTCGACCTCTACCGAGATCCGACGACGCTCGCCTGCATCCGCGCGGTGTTCCAGAAGGTATTGACCGATCGCATCGGGTCGCAGGGCACGATCGACAAGCTGGACATCAGCCCGATCGCCATCAACGAACTCGGCGACGGCTCATTCGCGTTCCGACTGACCGTCGCGTTCACCGCGAACGGTCAATCCACCACGTTGCTCTTCGAGCTCGCCGGCGTAGCCGTCGGGCGCTACACCATCGCATTCAACCCCGATGGTACGACCGCGCAGATTGCCGAACTCGAAACCACACTCCTTCCCAAGCTCGTCGATCGCATGAAGCAAGCGGGCGCGTAGCCTCGGCGCATGGCCATCGACGTCAGCCTCGCCGACGATGCGCTCACCGTCTCGTTCACCGGCGTGGACTCGATGTGGGCGGTGAGTGGCGGTGTCGCTCTCCCACTCTCCGAGATCACCGGCGCGCGAGTCGTCGCCGCGGCCGACGCCAAACGCCGCCTGCGATGGAAGCTCGCCGGCAGTGGCGTCCCGCGCGTCGTGAAGGCCGGACGCTTCACGGTGAACGACGAAACCGGTGTCCGTGAGCTCTGGTGTACCTACCGGGACCCGCAGTTCCTCGAGATCACGACGACGCGCGACCGACCGCGCCGGATCGTGGTGCAACATCCCAACCGCGTCGCACTCGCCGACGAGATCAACGCGCGCGTCGCAGGTAAATAGCTCACCCGGTCTGCGGTGCAGCCGACGCGTGCGCGCCGATCTGCTCCGGGCCCATACCGACGAGACCGAGAAAGAGCGGACGCACCGGACGGGTGATCCGTACCTCGACGCGACCGTCGGTGACCGCGACCTCGACGTGCACCGACGCCGGCAACGACGACTGCGCGAGCACGTCGTCCACCGCACGCCGAGCCGCAACGGGATCGAGTCGCACATCGAGCCCGGCACTCGAGCGATACACGCCCTCGTCTAGGGACGACGCCCCTGCGAGCGCCGCGCTGTCTGCCACATTCTGAAGATCGCGCCGCGCGGTGAACATCCGGGCGCCATCGACCGCGAGCCCGGCGAACATCAGTCCGACCAACAACACGCCGATCAACAACACCGGCGCCTGACCCCGCTCGTCCCGCTTCACGCGCCGCTGCGGTAGCGGTCGATCCGCACCGCGTGGGTCGCTTCGACGGGCACCGTGAGCTGGGGCAGGACCGACCCGAGAAATGGGATGTTCGCAACCGGGACTTCGGTCCGCACCCGCACTATCAACACCGCACCCCGGTGCCGGATTCCGGCCAGCGACGCGTGAAGCGCTCCCGGTGCGAGGCCGTGGTTGCGACCCGCAAGCTCGACTGCCGCGTCGCCGCGTTGCGCCGCATCCGCCTCGGAGTACGACACCACAATCGCGCGGCCGTACTCGCGCGCCGCTGCGCTCGTCGCCAACGTGGCGCGATGTAGAGCACCGAATACCAGGATCACGTGAATGAGCACGCCGAAGATGAGACTCCCGAGAATCGCGAGCTCGATGACGGCACTGCCACGCTCGCCGCGCATCGTGCGACGGATCATCGCGGCAACGCCTGGTCTTCGTCGAAGGCGCTGGCCTCCGCGGAGATGTCGAACGCCGGAAGGAAGGGAACGATCCGGGGCGCGACATCATCCGCCCGAACGACCACGGCATCACGATCTTGCGCGACCGCGATCTGGAATCGGTTTGCACTTCCGCCGAGGCCGTCGTGCAATACGGACCGAGCGCGCGCCTCGCCGTCGCCCAGCGAG
>JANYLF010000190.1 GCA_025357995.1 Acidimicrobiia bacterium
CGGTTCCCGACCGACGCGCTCGGACTCGACGGCGCGTCCGAGCATCCCCTCTACCCGCTCGGGCTCGCCATCGCCGCCTCCCAAGCCGCGCTGCGCGGCGATCGCGTCGACGCGGAACGGCTTTGTGGAAGGCTCCCACCGACATCGCCAGTTGCTGGCGGGCGTTAGCGACCCACTCGTCAACTCGGCGGTCGGGATCGCCACCGAGACGTCGCCCGGCGGCGACGGCTTCTTCACAAAGCCGTTCCGCGTCGACGCGATCGCCGCGCAGCGCGGCTTGGGAGGCGGCGATGGCGAGCCCGAGCGGGTAGAGGGGATGCTCGGACGCGCCGTCGAGTCCGAGCGCGTCGGTCGGGAACCGCAACTCGTACCCGATTGCGCTCGTCGTGGTCGAAGCGGTCAGGAGCCCGAGGGCGAGATCAACCTCGCCGCCGTCGACCGCGAAGCTCATCGCGTTCAGCAGGTTCTCGTGCTCGGCGGCGAAACGGCGACCGGCGTCGATCTGGTGTGGCCCCTCCATCTCGCGGGTCGCGGCCTGGGCGAAGTCGCGGTAGTACTCGGCGTGGCGAAGTCGCAGTGTGTCGATCTCGCCGTGTTCGGCGAGCCGTTCCTCGCCGTAGGCGCGGATCGTCTCCAACAGCCGATACCGGGTGTCGGGCCCACCCCGCTCCGCGACCACCAGTGAACGGGCGACCAGATCCCGCAGCAACGCCAGCACCGCACGTTGCTCGACCGGCCCACCAACACAGATCGCTTCCGCGGCCTCGCGGGTGCAGCCACCGGCGAACACGGCCAGGCGCGCCAACAACCGTTGCTGCGCGTCGTCGAGCATCTCGTAGGACCAGTCGATCGTTGCCCGCAACGTCTGGTGCCGTTCGATCCCCCCACGACGGCCACCCGCGAGCACATCGAAGCGTTGGTCCAACGCACGTCCGAGCTCGACCGGGCTCATCATCGACACCTGGGCCGCGGCGAGTTCGATCGCCAACGCCACACCATCGAGGCGGCGACAGACCTGCACCACGCCCGGCACGGTCCCGGCGTCGAGGGCGAACTCCGGATCCACCGCGCCGGCTCGCTCCACGAACAACTGCACTGACTCCGACGCCGCGACCGCGGCGAGATCGTCGCTGTCATCAGGGCCGGTGAGCGACGGCACCGGCACCACCCGTTCACCATCGAGCGCGAGACCTTCGCGGCTCGTGGCCAGCACCACCACCCCCGCACACGAACGTTCCACCACCGCGATCAGGTGAGCGACCGCGTCAAGGAGGTGCTCGCAGTTGTCGACCACCAACAACAACTGCTTCGTGCCCAAGAACTCGACGAACGCCTCCGCAAGTGTCTGGCCGGCGCGGGCCGAAACACCGAACTCCGTCGCGAACGCGTCGACAACCCCGGCCGGGTCCCGTACCGCCGCTAACTCGACCAGCCACGCCCCCTCCCGGAACCGGGGCAACACCTCGGCCGCGACCTGCAGGGCAAGACGCGTCTTGCCCACCCCGCCGACCCCGGTCAGTGTCACCACGCGGGATGACCCCAACGCGTCCACCGTCCTTGCGATCTCCCGTTCGCGGCCGATGAATGAACTCATCTGCAACGGCAGATCCCCCGGGAACGCATCCACCGACGTCAACGCCGCGAACTCTGAGCCCAGCCCCGGCGCGCACACCTGGAACACCCGCTCCGCACGCGACAAGTCACGAAGCCGATGCTCACCGAGATCGACAAGGTCTATGCCCTCTGCCACCCCGTCGCGCGCCAAGTCCGCTGTTGCTTGCGAGCACACCACTTGCCCACCGTGCGCGACGCCCATGAGGCGCGCAGCGCGATTCAACGACGAACCGTAATAGTCACCGTCACGCAGCGACGCCGCTCCCGTATGCAGACCCATCCGCACCCGCAGCAGCGCCGGCAACGCCCACACCTCACCGCCGAGCGCCCGCTGTGCAGTGACCGCGGCCATTACTCCGGCGTCCGCGGTCCCAAACGCAGCATGGAACCCGTCACCGGTCGTCTTGACCACATACCCGCCGTGGGCCTCGATCGCCTCGCGCACCATCTCATCGTGACGGGCCAACGCGTCGCGCATCGCGTCGGGATGCTCCTCCCACTAGCGCGTCGAACCCTCAATGTCGGTGAACAAGAACGTGACCGTCCCCGACGGCAACTCGTTCACCCTCACCCCCTCTACAGCCAGCTCCCTGCACGCAAGTCAACCAGACAAACCGGACGACCGTCACCTACCGCAACCGGAGAGTCAGGGCGCGAGGGCACGCATTCGTGCCGTTCTGGGCGGCCCGCCATCACGGTTTGGCGAATGTTCGGGGCGCCGTTCTGTGCTTGGGTGGTCGCGCATTGGCTCTCCGGTCTCGTTCGAGCACGAGACCGATGCAAGCCGCGATGTCGAAACGCCCTCAGGCGGGCGTGATGCGCGCCAGGGCGGAGCGGGCGAGCGCGACGGCATCGTCGAAGCTCGCGGGAGCATCGGTGAGCGGGCCGGGATCGCGCAGGTCCGGGGCCGCCGCGCGTGCCCCGGAGGCGCCGGGAGTCGCGAGTACGAAGGCCGCGACGCGGTCGCCGTCCGGGTCGCCTGTTCGTTCTAGGACGGTGGCACATACGGCGAGCAGGGCCGGGGCCGCGTTGGAGTAGTGCGCCTGGAGCTTGTCGAGCCGTTCAATGAGGTGTGCTGCCGCGATGTCGGCGGGGAGTTCGAGCACGACGATGGAACCCCAAGTCGCGGCCGACGCGACGAGGAAGCTGTCGCCGCTCCGCTCGGCTAGGTCCTCGGCGCAGCGCACTGCGTCCATGGCGCGTTCCGGGTCGTCGTGGTGCAGCGCCAACGCCAACGCAACGTGGGCCATCGGCAGTGCGATCGTTCGCGCATCCGTACAGGCGCGCACCGCGACCCTCGCCGCCTCCTCATCGGTCGGGGGCGTGAGATTCCGATTGAACGCCCGGTACATCAGCAGATCTGCGGTCAGGACCGGTGAGAGCCCGGGGACGGCCAGCGCGGCGTCAAGAGCCGCGACTGGATCACCGCCCTCGGAATGGTCTCGGCTCGCGACGTACGGCGCGATCCACGCGCGATCGCGCTCGTTGGTGGTGGCGTCCTCGAATGCACGGATCGCGAGCTTCAGGAGGTCGATGTCCGTCTCGGCCGCACCGCGCATCGCGCGCACCAGATCGAGCCAGTTGGCGCCGGGCACCCGTTCCATCCCCACCATCGTCCGGGCGGTTTCGCTCCAACGCGCTGTCTCGGGCGTCGAGGAACCCATAGTGTGCACGGTGAGCCGCAGCGCGAGCTCAGGATCCTCGGTGCTCACCGCGAAGTTCACCGCCTCGCGCCAGTTATCGAGCTCCCTACGCGCGGTGGCGAGGACGACGACATCCGCGGTTTCCCAGTCCTCGATGGAGCGGTCGACGAGGCCCGCGACCCATTCGGCGTGGGCGCGACCGATCGTGTCGGACTCGCCCGCCACCGCGAGCTGCTCCAGCGCGAACACTCGCACGGTCTCCAGCAGACGGTAGCGACCGGGAGAGGGATCGCGTTCGAACTGCACGAGGGACTTGCGAACGAGCGACGCCAACTCATCCTCGATCCGCTCTTGGTTGTCGACCGCACACACATCCCGCGCGGCCGCGCTGCTGAACCCGCCGGCGAACACACCGAGACGACGCAACAGCACCCGCTCGGGTTCGCCGAGCAGCTGATAGGACCATTCGAGCGTCGATCGGAGTGTCTGGTGGCGGTCGACCGAGCGCCGGCGACCGGAGGCGAGCAGACGGAAACGGTCGTCGAGGCGCGCCGCGATGTCGGATGGTGTCATGACATCGACACGCACCGCGGCGAGTTCGATTGCGAGCGGCACACCGTCGAGGCGCAGGCAGATCTCCCGGACCGCGGGCGTCGACTCGGGGGTGAGCGCGAACTCCGGGTCGACGTCACGTGCCCGTTCGGCGAACAGCGACATCGCGTCGGTGGCCGGGTCGAGTGGTCGGACCGGCACGACCTGTTCACCGTCGAGGTCGAGCGCCTCTCGGCTCGTGGCAAGCACGACGACCTGGGGGCAGCGGTCGAGTACGGCTTCGGTGAGGTCGGCAGCGGCGTCGAGCACGTGCTCACAGTTGTCGAGCACGAGGATGCTCCGGGTCGCTCCGAGGTGGTCGCACACCACGTCGATGTCGGCCCGCCTGGGCTGTGCGGCGGCGCCCAGTGCCCGCGCCACGACTGCGACGACGGCACTGGGGTCACCGGTGCGCGCGAGCTCGACCAACCACGCGCCTCCCGGGAATACGGGGAGCGCGTCGACCGCTGCCTGCAACGCGAGGCGCGTTTTGCCGACGCCGCCGACCCCGGTCAGGGTCAGGAGCCTCCGTTGGCCGATGAGCTCGCGCACGCGCGCCAGTTCGCGTTCGCGGCCAAGGAAGGAACTCATCTGTAGGGGCAGGTTCCCGCTGGCGGCGTCGACCGACGCGAGGGGAGGGAACTCTGCCGTCAGCGCCGAATGCTGTACCTGGAACACGCGCATCGGCGCCGCGAGGTCGCGCAGGCGGTGCTCGCCGAGATCGACCAACTCGACGTCCGGAGGCAGCGTCTCGCGCACCAGATCGGCGGTGAGGTGCGACACCACAACCTGTCCACCGTGCGCCGCGCTCATGAGCCGCGCCGCGCGGTTCAGCACCGAGCCGTAATAGTCACCGTCGCGCAGCT
>JANYLF010000196.1 GCA_025357995.1 Acidimicrobiia bacterium
TGACCCCACTCAACGTGCGTCAATAGCCCACCGGTACGGTGGGTCATTGACGCACGTTGCTATGCGAAGCCGGGGAGGTAGTCGGACTCGGCGTCGAAGAGTTCGACGACCATGGCGCGGATCTCGGCGGGGTTGCATACCGCGGCCGTAAGCGGGTCGAGGGTGACCGCGAGGATCGCGGCTTCTTTCGACCGTTCGATCGCCGCTTGCGCGCCGAGGTCGTAGGTCGCCATGTTCGAGACACAGATCGCGGCCATCTGGGTGGGCAGCCGTCCGTAGCGAGTGGGCCGCGCGCCGGTGCGGTCGATCATGGTTGCGACCTCGACGATACCGTCGTGCGGGAGGTTGTCGATCAACCCACCCGCATTCGGCACGTTCCCGTTGATCGTGAAGGGCACGTTCTTCTCCCGCGCCTCGATGATCCACGTCGCGTACTCCCACGACCGCTTCTCGGGAACCGACTCCTCGCCCGCCAACATCCGGTCGCGTTGCGCGTCGGCGTTGACTCGCCACTGCGGCCAGTTGGTGGCGTAGAAGAAGGACTCGCCGTCGTACTCCGGGCCGCAGTACTTCTCCATCACGTCGGCCCGCGTGCGGTAGTACGGCAGATACTCGGAGAGGTGCCCGCTGCTCTCGGTGATGAACGCCCCAAAGTGCAGCATCATGTCTTTGCGCACGAAGTCGCCGCGATCCCAATCGTTGACGGGATCGCCAGCCAGATCGCGACGAGCGTGATCGAACAGCCGCGGATAGAGATCGATGCCTTCGTGCTCCAAGCGCGTGAACCACGCGAGGTGGTTGATCCCCGCGCACTCCCACGTGAGCTCGCGCCACGGGATACCGGCACGCGCCGCGAGAATCCGGCTCGTCGCCTGCACCGAGTGACACAACCCGATCACCTTCACGTTCGACGTGCGGGCCGCGGCGAGACACATCATGCTCATCGGGTTCGTGTAGTTGAGGACGAGCGCGTGCGGGCAGAGCCGCTCCACGTCGGACAGCACGTCGAGCCACACGGGAATCGTGCGCAGGCCCTTGAACACGCCACCGGGACCGATCGTGTCGCCGATGCATTGGTCGACGCCGTAACGCGCGGGGATGTCGGAGTCGAAGCCCACACAATCCACGCCCGACACTTCGATGCAGTTGACGAGGTAGTCGGTCCCCGGCAGTACCTCGGCGCGGTCGACACTCGACGCGACCGTCCAGACGTCCGCGACTCCGAACTCGGCCGCGATCAACTCGACCAATTTGGTCATGGTGGAGAGGCGGCGCTCGTCGATGTCGACCAGGGCGATCGTTCCGCCAACGTTGTCGGGAATGAGGAACAGGTCCTTCACGAGCTCGGGCGTGAACATCGACCCCGCGCCCAGCATCGTGACCTTGATCGGCCGCGGCATCACCCCGGCCAGCCCCCGCCGATCCGCCCCCTGAATGTGTTCCGCGTGACCCAAGCTCATACCGGAAACATTGCACAGGAATGTTTTGACAGTCCGAGTGTCAATACATAGTGTGCGGGCATCGGCGATGGGGGAACGCTCATGCAGGATTTCGAGAAGTTCGAAGGCACGATTGGGAGAACGCTCGCGGAGTCCACCCCGTGGTGGCCCGATGCGCCGCACCCCGGCGACGCGGCCCCCAACGTCGTGGTCATCCTCCTCGACGACCTCGGTTTCTCCCACTTTGGCTGCTACGGCTCCAGCATCGAGACACCGAACATCGACCGTCTCGCGGCAAACGGTTTGCAGTACACCAACTTCCACGTGACACCGCTGTGTTCCCCCACCCGTGCATCGCTACTGACCGGTCGCAACCACCACGAAGTCGGCGTGCGGTCGGTCTCCAACTTCAACACCGGCTTTCCCAACATGCGCGGCCACATCTCCAACCACGCGACCACCGCGGCCGAGGTGTTGCGCGACGAGGGCTACACCACGTTCGCGGTCGGCAAGTGGCACCTCAGCCAGATGGAGAACGCGAGTGCGGCCGGTCCGTACGACCAGTGGCCGTGCCAACGCGGTTTCGATCGCTACTACGGATTCCTCGACGGCGAGACCGATCAGTTTCATCCCGAGTTGGTGTACGACAACCACCACGTCGACCCGCCGAAGTCCGCGGCCGACGGCTACCACCTGAGTGAGGACCTCGTCGATCACGCGATCGAATTTGTGCACGACACGAAGTCGATCCGGCCCGACCGTCCGTTCTTCCTCTACCTCGCGTTCGGCGCCACGCACGCGCCCCACCAAGCGCCCGACGAGTACCTGCAGAAGTACCGCGGCACGTTCGACGCCGGTTGGGACGTCGCCCGGGCGGAGTGGCACGCGAACCAGATCGAACGCGGACTGCTCCCGGCCAACACCCAACTCGCGCCCCGCAACCCTGGCGTGGACGCGTGGGACGACATGCCCGAGAACCATCGCAAGCTCGCGGCGCGTTTGCAAGAGGCGTTCGCGGGTTTCCTCGACCACACCGATGCGCAGATCGGTCGGCTCGTCGACGCGCTCGCGCACCTCGGCGAGCTCGACAACACGATGATCGTGTTGTTGTCCGACAACGGCGCGTCGCAGGAAGGCGGTCCGTTCGGCGTGCTGCACGAGTGGAAGTTCTTCAACTTCATTCTCGAAACACCCGACGAAGCCGTCGGCCGCATCGACGACATCGGCGGCCCCAACAGTCACACCAACTACCCGTGGGGTTGGTCGCAGGCCGGCAATACACCGTTCAAGTGGTACAAGCAGAACACGCACGAGGGCGGCGTGCACGTGCCCCTCATCGTGCACTGGCCCGCGCGCATCGCCGACGCAGGAACCGGTATCGAAAATCTGCGCGATCAATTTCATCACGTGAACGACATCGTGCCGACGATCTACGAGGCCCTCGGCGTGACCGCGCCTACCACCTACCGCGGTCGTGAGCAGATGCCGATCACCGGAACGTCGATGCTCTCCACCTTCGACGCGCCGGACGCGCCTACAAGGAAGGGCGTGCAGTACTTCGAGATGATGGGTCACCGCGCGCTCTACGTCGACGGATGGAAGGCGGTGACTCGCCATCAAGCGGGCCCACCATTCGACGACGACCAGTGGGAGCTGTACCACCTCGACGAGGATCGATCCGAGTGCCACGACCTCGCGGCCACGATGCCGGAGAAGCTCGCGGAACTGGTCGCGATGTGGTGGGAGGAGGCCGAGGAGCACGGCGTGCTGCCGCTCGACGATCGCACCGTCGAACTCTTCGGCGCGCGCTTTCGTAATCGCTCACCACATCCGGAGAACCGTCACTACACCTACCGACCACCGATGGCACCGATGCCGGCGCAGGTGGGCGCGACCCTCGGGGGCCGCAACTGGGATCTCGATGGCACGATCGACCGACCGGCCGGCGCGGGCGGCGTGATCTACGCCACCGGAAACGGCAACTCCGGCGTCAGCGTGTTCATTCAGAACGACCGACTGGTCCTCGACTACAACTGCTTCGGGGACCACCACGTTGCCGAGTCCGACCGCACGGTGCCCGTGGGCGCCTCGGTCGTCGGGGTTCGGTTTCGCCGCCAGGACGGAAACACTGGTCACGCCACGCTCGTGATCGACGGGCAGGAGTGCGGCGAGCTCGACGTTCCGTTCGCAATGCGCATCATCTCGAGTCTCGGTCCGAGTGTCGGGTACGACCACGGGTCTCCGGTCAGCGACCGCTATACGGATTCGTTCCCATTCGAAGGACACCTCGAACGCGTCGACATCCAACTCGTCTCCGCGTCACCAGCCGATGCCGCCGCGAACGCCGCGGCCGTCGAACGCGCCACTATGAGCCAGCAGTAAGAAGGACCCTTGGCCACGGTTCGGCGTCAGATCATCATCAATCGAACGCCCGACGACGTATACGCGGTCCTCGGCGATCCCGCAACCATCGCCGACTGGTTCCCCGGCGTTGTCAGTGCAACTGTCGACGGCAACGCGCGCGTGATCACCACCGGGTCGGGCCTGCCGATGACGGAGGAGATCGTCACCAACGACGCGATCCAACGTCGGTTCCAATACCGGTTGGCGCCCGGGTTCATTCGGGATCACCTCGGCACGATCGACGTGTTCGACCTCGGCGACGGGCACAGCCTCGTGAGCTACGCGACCGACTGCGAACCCGCCGCGCTCGCGCTGATGATCGGCGGCGCAACTGGTAACGCGCTGAAGGAAGTCAAACGCCAGCTTGAAGGACAAGGGCCTCGAGCGGAGAAGACGTGAGTCGAAAGATCTTGTTCGTCACGACCGACCAGCAGCGGTACGACACCCTCGGGTGCAACGGTGGTGAGCTCGCGCGCACGCCGGTGGTGGACGCGCTCGCGGCGCAGGGCATCCGGTACGAGCGAGCGATTCCTCAGTCGGTGGTCTGCATGCCGTCGCGCTCGACCATGCTCACCGGCCAGTACCCCACCACGCACGGCGTGTGGATGAACGGCGTGCCGCTGCCCATCGACGCGCCGTCGGTCGCGGCCGACCTGCACCGCAACGGGTACCGCACTGCACTCATCGGCAAGGCGCACTTCGAACCGTTCATGGACGCATTCGGTCGCTTCACCGAGAACACGTTGGCGCGATCGGGTGAGCCCACCGCGCAACGACCCTGGGCCGACGGCAGCGTGGGACCGCACCGCGGGTTCGACCACCTCGAGTTCGCCACGCATGGCGCGGCGGGGTCACTGCACTACGCACAATGGATCGGTACACAGCACCCCGAGGCCGTCGGCATGTTCTACGCGCCGATCGACAGCTCGTGGAACGTGAGCGCAATCGGCGGCGGCGACACCAATGCGCCGCAAGTGAAGGCCAACCCGATCCCGCGCGACTGGTACCACACCGATTGGGTGGCCGACCGCACGATCGCGTGGCTCGATGGGCTCGACGCCGACGACGACTGGTTCTGTTGGATGAGCTTCCCCGACCCGCATCACCCGTGGGATCCGCCCGAGTCCGAGATGGCTCGTGTCGATTGGCACGACGTTCCGCTCCCGGCCGGTTACCCCGCGACCGCCGCCGAACGCGAACGCATTCTCGACAACAAGCCCGCGCACTGGCGCAAGTGGTACGACGGTGAGCTCGTCTCCAACTACGAAGCGCCTAAGGAGTGGGTACCCGCCACCCTGACCGCGGATCAGGTGCGCGAGGTCAACGCGCGCAACGCGGTGGAATGCGAACTCATCGACGAAGCACTCGGGCGAGTGTTGCGCGCGATCGAAGCGAAGGGCTGGACCGACGACGTCGACGTCATCTTCACCACCGATCACGGCGAGTTACAGGGCGACTTCGGCCTGCTCTTCAAGGGCCCGTATCACGTCGACGGGTTGATGCGGCTGCCGCTCATCTGGCGCCCCGCGCCGTCGGCGGGCATGAAGCCCGCGGTCGTGACCACGCCGGTCGGTCTCGTCGAGCTCGCGCCCACGTTCTGCGCCATCGCCGGCATCGACGCGCCCGAATATCTCCAAGCGAGTGCGCTCCCCGTCGACGACAAGGACGCGCTGACGCGCGCCAAGGACCACGTACTCACCGAGTGGGACAGCGAGCTGTGGGGTGTGGCCGTGCACTTGCGCACGATCACTGTCGACGGCTGGGTGTGCACCGCGTACCGGCCCGGTTACGTCCACGACGGTACGGAAGGCGAGCTCTATCACCTTGCCGATGATCCGTTACAGCAGCACAATCGCTGGAGCGACCCGACCGTCGCGGCGGTGCAATCGGACCTCGTCGCGCGACTCCACGATCTCCAACCCGTCGCGCACGACCCGCGACTCGACGTCGAAGCCCCGGTGTAAACGACGCAACGCGCGAGAGGACCTCCGCACTCACTCGAGCGGAGGTCCTCTTCGCTACGTCGGCCGCACCGATCGTGCGGAGCACATCTACGGCTGGTTGCTGTCCGGCGGTGTCTGCACGTTGCGGGGCTGCAAGGTGATCGAGCGGGTCACGGTGTGACCGTTCGTACCCACTGCGGTGAGCAGGAAGGTGTGTGAGCTCGAGCAGTTGAACGGGAGGCTCGTGCTGTCGTTCGCTCCGTACGACTTGTAGACGCCGGGTCCGTCGATCGAGATCCTCGTCTTCGCCGCATTGGTGGTCGTCCAGCTCGCCGAGAAGTTCTGCAGGTTGCCGTTGTGGCAATCGATGTTGTCCGGAGTCGTGAAGCTGGTGATGGTGGGAGCGGGACCCGTCGACTGACCGTTCCCCGACTGACCCGTGTTGGTTTGGCCGTTCCCCGACTGACCAGAGGTGTTGTTGGCGCCCGTGTTCGTAGCGCCGCCGGTCGTGGCGCCACCGACGTTGGACGGTGCAACCGCGACCGCCGGCGCCGGCGTCTTGACCTTCTTCGCCGCAGTGGAGCCATCGCTGGAACAAGCGGCGAATGATGCGCCGAGGATCAGCCCCAGCGCGGTGGCACTGGCGAGCCCCCGGACCCGCCGGCTGGTGGTGGTGGTGAGCGTGGAGTTCGTGCGCATGATGGTTCTCCCCTGTTGATGCTCCACCGGCATGTCCGGCGGTGCGTTGAGCGTCCTGACCGGCAACCTTCGCTGCGCTTACGCGGCCGGGGTGTGACGTCGGTCACATGTCATGACGCCAGCCCAATCGACAGATCCGCGCCGCCTCAGTCTGGCCCGTAAGCGCGCGCCTTCGCGCTGGTCAGGGAGTTGCAACACCCGAGAGCACCCGGGAGCCGAGAGGCGGAGATGGGCCACAATGAACTTGTCGAGGACGCGGACGCACTTTCCACGGAACAATCGTCGGCGCGCCGCCACGAGCGGGCGCGAGACGCCGAGTGGGTCCGTCGCGCGGTGGGCGGGGATGACGATGCGTTCGCTCAGCTCTACGACGTGTGGTTCGATCGGGTCTTCAACCTCGCCCTGCGCGTCGTACGGAATCGCGACGTGGCCCAAGAGGTGTGTCAGGACGCGTTCCTGTCGGCGTGGCGCAGCTTGGACGGCCTCGAAGATCCCGAAGTCTTCAGCGGGTGGCTGCTTCGGATTGTGCGGAACGCCGCGTTCAATCGCTCCGATCGCGAATCACGCAGCCGACCCGTCGACGACGAAGGCCTCTCGGTGATCGAGGCCACCGGTAGCTCCTCGGCGTCGGCACCGGCCGGGTTCGGAGTCGAGGAACGGCTCGCACGCGCCGACGATCCGCAGATTGCCGCCGCCGAGATCGGCGACGTCGTCGGCATCAACCGCAATGCAGCAAACCAGCTGTGCCACCGCGTGCGCGCTCGATTCGCGACGGCATTCGGCGCCCGCATGTTGTGGAACGGAACGCGACCCGCTTGCGCCCAGCTCGAGGCGCTGCTCGCCGTGGTGGGCATCGACACGTTCGGCGCAGACGCGGTGAAGATCGCCGACCGCCACGCGGCGCAGTGTTCGGAGTGCGACGAGCGCCGTCAATCGCGGTTGGAGCCGAGCGCATTGTTCTCTGCCGTGCCTTTCGTCGTCGCACCGGCCGCGCTCAAGCTCCACGTCGCGGCATCGCTCGCCTCGCACGGCGTTCCAATGCGCGGTGTGACATCGGGCGGTTCCGCACCGCATTCGACGGTTGCCCAAACGCATCGGACCGCGAGCATGCACTCCGGGCCGATGCTCTCACGACGTCGCCTCGTCATCACGGGATCAACCGCGCTGGCCATCGCGGCCGCGATCACCGTGTTCGCGCTCGTCGGGAACGATCGATCGGTCCCGTCGGCGATACGAGCGAGCACCGACCGCCAGGTCACGACGAACGATTCCGTCGCGCGGCGGGTCGACGGTGCAGCAACGAGCCGACCTGGGACGGCGGGTACACCGGGCGTCACCCAGCCGCATCCACCCGGTGCGGGCACGGGAACCACGCGCCCCGCCCCGGTTTCCACGCCCGTGTTCGAACAGTTCGAACTCAGTCCCTCGACGTCGCAGGGAAGCACATGGGCGCTCGAGAACGGTCCGGCATTGACATGGCGCGTATCGGGTGCCGCATCGGTCGAGGTGTGGGCCTGGTTCGATGACGGCGCGTCCGGAGCGCACAAGTCCCGGTTGGTCTCGACGACGTCGAGCGGAACCTCGCAGCTCTGCCCGGGCACGTTGACCACACCGAATCTCTGCGCGGCCCCGGCCGGTTTCTACACGTACGTCATCGAGGCAACTGCTCGCGACGGGAAGGTGACCACTTCGGATCGGACGAACCCTCCGGGCTTCTACGTCGTCCAAACGATCCAATAGTTCACGGCACCACACACGGCCCGGGATTGTTCGCCGGGTCGTCACCCGAATCGCGCGAGGATCGGCACGTGGGCGACGGCGCGGACGTGAACATCACGGCACGACTACGGCCGAGGCGCGTGATCACGGGGATGTCGGCGGTGCTGGTCCCCTACACGTCCGACGGCGAGATCGACTGGGTCGCGGTCGAGACCCATATCGCGCGCACTCACGCCGCGGGACTCACGCCCGCGGTCAACATGGACACCGGCTACGTGCAGCTCCTCCTCGAGGCCGACAAGGAACGCGTCCTCGATCGCGCGGCCGCGGTCACTGGCGGTGCGTTCGTGGCGGGCGCGTACGTGGCCGACGAATCGGGCGCGCGGTTCGACCTCGACGGGTACCTCCGCGCGAGCGATGCGATCGCCCGACGCGGGGGGACGCCGGTCATCTTCCCGTCCCACGGTCTCAACGAGCTGACCGACGACGGTTGGATCGACGCGCACGCGCGCATCGCCGCGCACGTCGATCGGTTCATCGGGTTCGAGCTCGGCGCGATGTTCGCGCCGTACGGCCGCATCGTGTCACTCGACGCGTACCGCGCGCTCATGGCCATCCCCCAGTGCATCGGCGCGAAGCATTCGTCGTTGCGTCGGGAGCTCGAGTGGGACCGACTCGCCCTCCGCGACGCGCAGCGTCCGGACTTCGTCGTCTTCACCGGGAACGATCTCGCGATCGACATGGTGATGTTCGGGTCCGACTACCTCCTCGGACTCTCGACCTTCGCGCCCGAAGCGTTCGCCGCGCGCGACCGAATGTGGGCCAACGGCGACGCTCGGTTCTACGAGTTGAACGATCTCCTGCAGTACCTCGGCGCGTTCGCGTTCCGCTCACCGGTGCCCGGCTACCGCCACGACGCCGCGATGGTCTTCGAACTGCGCGGCTGGTCCACGAGCGACATGACTCCTCCGGGTACGCCCCGCCGACCGAAGAGCGACCGCGCCGTCCTCGTCGCGATCCTCGAACGGTTGCGCGACTTCGCATGAGGTACACCCAGCTCAGGCGGCTCGATTCGGTCGAGCGCTTCCGCGCCCACCTCGATGCACTCGGCGTCGACATCCCGATCGCCGGCACCGTCGATCGCGCGGGCGCCCTGGCAACGCCAGTCTCGTTCACCGACGCGTGCGCCGGAACCCTCACCTCGCCCAACCGTTTCGCGATTCTTCCCATGGAAGGGTGGGACGGCACTGCCGACGGACGGCCGACGGACCTGGTCCGGCGTCGCTGGCACCGGATTGGTACGAGCGGGGCGGGACTCGCATGGTGCGAAGCCACCGCGGTCCGCGCCGACGGCCGGGCCAACCCCCACCAGCTGGTCCTCGACAAATCGACCGTCGACGAGTTCGCGGCTCTGCGCGCACTGCTCGCACCCAACCAGATCGCCGGACTGCAACTCACGCATTCGGGCCGGTGGTCGCGCCCCGAAGGTGATCCCGCGCCGCGCACCGCGTACGCCCATCCGATGCTCGACGCGCGCGTCGGCGCGAACGCGACCGTCGTCTTTTCCGACGACGAACTCGACGAACTCGTCGTGCAGTACATCGAGGCCGCCGTTCTCGCGCACCGAGCCGGATTCCAGTTCGTCGACGTGAAGCATTGCCACGGCTACCTGCTCCACGAACTCCTCAGCGCGCACGCGCGCGGCGGTCGCTACGGCGGCGACCTCGCCCACCGCACCCGGTTTCTTCGCGCCGTGGTGGCAGGAATTCGCGAGCGCGCGCCCAGGCTCGCGATCGCCGTACGCCTGTCCGCGTTCGATCTCATCCCCTTCGCCGCGAACGCCGACGGCATCGGCGCGCCCGAGATCAGCACCCACGAATATTCCTACGCGTTCGGCGGCGATGGCACCGGCTTAGGGATCGACCTCGCCGAGACCCACGCGTTCCTCGACACGTTGACCGAACTCGGCATCGGGCTCGTGAGCATCACCGCGGGGAGTCCGTACTACAACCCGCACGTCCAGCGGCCGGCGTACTTCCCACCCTCGGATGGATATCAGCCGCCCGAGGATCCACTCGTCGGCGTGGCCCGTCAACTCGCGGCGACCGCGGAGATCACGCAATGCCACCCACACCTGACCGTGATCGGTTCCGGCTACTCGTATCTTCAAGACTGGTTGCCGAATGTCGGTCAGGCCGTGATCGAAACCGGCGGCGCGTCGATGATCGGCCTCGGGCGCATGGTGCTCGCGTACCCCGAACTCTCGACCGACGTGCTGGCCGGTCGCCCACTCCAACGCGGGCTGATCTGTCGGACCTTCTCCGACTGCACGACCGCGCCCCGCCACGGTCTTGTGTCCGGCTGCTTCCCCATCGATCCGTTCTTCAAGGATCATCCAGACCGCGTCGTACTCACGCGAGTGAAGAAGGCCGCACGTCAGTCGTCCGACTGACCTGCTTCGGCCCAGCGGAAGGTGCCTGCCACCGAGCTGGCGTGATACGTAATGACCGTGGAAACCACGAGTGTGCCCACCTCCATCGTCGAGACCGAAGACGACCCCACGCCGATCGTGATGATCCTCGCGACCACGCTGCGCCGTGCGGAACAGACACCCAAGCTCGCGGCGATGATGGCGAGGGCGAAGGGCAACGTCGCGCTGCGCTCCACCGTGGACCCCCAAGCCGCGACCATTCGCTTCGAGCGCGGCCGGGTCAAGGTCGTTCGCGGCGTGGCACCCGATACACACGTCACCATCGCGACCGATGTCAATCGCATGAGCGACGAGGACGCGCCAAAGCCCAAGGTGCGCGGCGCGGCGCTGCATCTCCAACTCGCACTCACCGCGGGCAAGGTCCTCGAACCGCCGACGGGGACATGGCAAGAAGAGGGTTCGCGCTTCTGGACCTACGTGACCGCGCATCCCGAGTCGCCGAAAGGTTTGCGCGTGGTCTGTCTCGACGATCGCACGGAAGCCACGTTCGGAACAGCGCCCGCGGAGTACGAGATCCATGGCACGGCGCATCGCCTCTCCGCACTCTTCACCGGCAACACCGTGTTCGGCGAAGACCTACTCGGCGGGAAGCTCTACGGCGTCGGTTCGCTCCGGCACACCGCAGAGCTGACCGGCCGGTCACTCGCGTTCATGATGGGCCGCTGAGGTGGACGCGACCGCGGTTCGCGCGTGGCTCGCCGATCACGACATTCGCTGGGTGAAGAGCGAAGGCGTCACGCCCGACGGACTCGTGGTCGGCAAGCACCTCGGCCGCGCCAAATTCGAGAAGTCCCTTCCGCGCGGCAACGCCATCACCGATCTCGCGCTCGGCTACGACCTCGGTGGCACCCCCTACCTGGCGTGGTGGGACGCGTGGCGCGCCGACGCGCTCGGCGACATCCATCAGCAGCCCGACCTCGGAACGCTCGTCGCGGCGCCGGATCGCGCCGGCACCGCCAATGTGATCTGCGACTTCGTTGATGCAGATGGGACCGCGATCCCGAGCTGTCCGCGCGGCGCGCTCACACGGGTGCTGGCCCAGCTCACCGAACTCGGTTTCGCGGCGAAGGCCGCGTTCGAAATCGAGGCGATGGTCTTCACCGATTCTCTGGAGCCGGCGCGTCGGAAGCACTTTCGTGGGCTCACACCGATGTCGACCGACATTCCGGTCGGCTATCTCCACCACAACTCG
>JANYLF010000222.1 GCA_025357995.1 Acidimicrobiia bacterium
CGTGGCTCCCCGGCAACAAGGTGGGTGGGGTCGATGTCGGGCTGAACAACTTCAACTGGGCCGGGCCGCTCATGCTGCTGATCTTCGCGATCATCGGGATCTGGTGGTTGGTGTCCGCGAAGAACTGGTTCAAGGGTCCACAGGTCCAAGGCACGCGCGACGAACTGCTCGCGATCGAGCGCGAGCTCGCCGCGGTCGAAGCGGGCGCGGATCCGTCGACGTTCGTGCGGTTGGAAGACCAACTCGACGAGGAGCTCGACGCGCGGATCCATCCTGACGAGTAATCCCATCGACGGCCCCGACGCGGCGCGGATCGCCGCGGTCATCGCACGGGTACCCGGCTGGTTCGGCCGGGCTCAGGTCGTCGGCGCGTTGAGCGGTGGGATCACCAATCGCAATCATGTGGTCGAGGTCGATGGCGGTCGGTTCGTCGTGCGCCTCCCCGGGCCGGACACCGAGCTCCTGGAGATCGACCGCGGCTGCGAACGGATCGCGCAGTCGCGCGCCGCGGCCCTCGGCTTCGCGCCCGACGTGCTGGGAGTGTTCGACGGCTGCCTGGTCACCCATTTCGTGCGGGGCGTGGAGATACCCGCGGCCGACTTCGCCTCGGCAGCGGTCATCGATCAGATCGCGGCCATGTTGCGCGCCTTCCACTCCTCCCCATCGCTCGACCACAGCTTCGACGCGTTCGTAGTCCCGGGGCTGCACCGGGCGGCCGCGCTTTCGCGCGGCGTGCCGATCCCGGCCACGTACGCGTCTCTGGAGATCGTCGTGCGAGAGATCGCGGCAGCGTTCGCCGCGGCACCCGACCTCGCGGTGCCATGTCACAACGATCTGCTACGCGCCAACTTCTTGCGCGACGGTGCGCGGCTGTGGTTGCTCGACTGGGAGTATGCGGGGATGAACGATCGAGCGTTTGACCTCGGAAACCTCTCGGTGAACAACGCGCTCTCCCCCGAGGCCGAGGAGCACTTGACCGCGGCTTACTTTCGGCGGGTCGCGGCCCGAGACCTCGCGCGCGTACGGCTCATGAAGATCGTCAGCGACGCGCGTGAAGCAATGTGGGGGGTGGTGCAACAGGGCATCAGCACGATCGACTTCGACTACCGCGCCTACGCCGACGAGCACTTCGACCGCCTGCTCACCAACGCCTCCACGCCTGAGTACCGCGCGAACTTGGTCGCCGCTTCGTCATGAAGTCGCGCGCACAGGTTGTCATCGTCGGCGCGGGGGTAGGCGGCGCGAGTATCGCGTGGCATCTGGCCGAGGCGGGATGCACCGACGTGCTCGTGCTCGAACGCGCCGACATCACGAGCGGATCGACGTTCCATTCGGCGGGCCTCGTCGGCCAACTCCGTGGGTCCCTGCCGCTGACGCGCATGATGATGCACAGCGTCGATCTCTACCGCCGGCTCGAGGCGGAGAGTGCCGAGACCGGTCGGTCGCCCGGCTGGCGGGAGGTCGGGTCGTTGCGCATCGCGTCGACGACCGCGCGCATGGAGGAACTCACGCGTCAGCACGGTTGGGCGAAGACGTTCGGCCTGCCCATGGAGATGGTGAACGCTGCCGAGGCGCATGACCTCTTTCCCCTCATGGATCCGTCGGGCGTGTTGGGGGGCGTGTGGCTCCCTACCGACGGCTACCTGGATCCCAGCGGCCTCACGTACGCGTTGATCGGCAGCGCGAAGTCGCTCGGCGTGAGCGTGGAGACCGGCGTACGCGTCACCGGGTTCGAAACCCGTGGGAATCGCGTGCGCGCGGTGCTCACCGATCGCGGCCGGGTCGACGCGGAGACCGTAGTGCTCGCGTGCGGCATGTACACCCCGGATGTGGCCGCACTCGCCGGCGTCTCCGTCCCGATCGTGCCGATGGCGCACCAGTATGTGGTCACCGCACCGATCGACGGCGTGACCGACGACCTGCCGCAGCTGCGCGACCCCGACAACCTCGTGTACTTCCGCCGCGAATCCGGTGGGCTCGTGCTGGGCGGCTACGAACGCGATCCGGCGCCGTGGAGTGTGCACGGCGTCCCGGCCGACTTCAACAACAAGCTCCTCCCAGAGGACTGGGATCGGTTCGCGCCGATCATGACGAACGCGATTCGCCGCGTCCCCGCGGTCGACGACGCGGAGATCATCTCGCTCGTGAACGGCCCCGAAGGGTTTACCCCCGACAACGAGTTTGTGCTCGGCGAGAGCTCGGTGCACGGGCTGTTCGTGGCCGCCGGGTTCTGCGCGCACGGCATCGCGGGCGCCGGTGGCATCGGGCGCGTGATGGCCGAATGGATCGTCGACGGCGAACCGAGTTTCGACACCTGGCGGATGGACATTCGCCGCTTCGGTCCGCAATACGCGAGCCGTGACCTCGCCGTGGCGCGATCCGTCGAGGTGTATTCCACCTACTACGACATCCACTACCCCAACGAGGAACGCCAGGCGGGCCGTCCGTTACGGCGCTCGCCCGCGTACGACCGCCTCATGGCACTCGGCTGCGAGTTCGGCGAGAAGAGCATGTGGGAACGGCCCAATTGGTTCACGCCTCACGCCGAGTTGGGCTCCCCTGCACTGCGGCCCCACGGATGGGCGGGGGAACATTGGAGCCCGGCGATCGAGGTGGAGGCGCTCGCGTGTCGCGATTCGGTTGTGATCTTCGACGAGACGAGCTTCTCCAAACTCGAGGTGCGGGGCAAGGGTGCAGTGGCGTTCCTGCAGCGTGTGTGCGCGAACGATGTGGACCGCGCCGACGGCTCGGTGATCTACACCCAGATGTGCAACGAACGCGGCGGTATCGAGTGCGACCTCACCGTGACACGGCTGAGTCCGACCCGCTTCCTCGTCGTGTCTGGGACCGCGTTCGGCGCGCACGACCTCGGGTGGCTGCGCAAGCAACAGGAGTTGCTGCCCGAAGGTGACGGCGCGGAACTGGTCGACGCCACCGCCGCGTACGCGTGTTTCGGGGTGTGGGGTCCGAACGCGCGGGCGCTGCTCGCGCCGCTCACCACCGCCTCGTTGGAGAACGACGCGTTTCCCTACCTGACCGCGCGGTCGACGACGTTCGGCGCGATCCCGACCGTCGCGTTGCGCGTCACGTACGTGGGCGAGCTCGGCTGGGAGCTGTACTGCCCGTCGGAATACGGCACCGCGTTGTGGGACCTGCTCTGGAGCGCCGGGGCCGCGCACGGGTTGCGCGCCGGCGGCTATCGCGCCATCGACGCGTTGCGGGTGGAGAAGGGCTACCGCGTGTGGTCGGCCGACATCACACCGGAAGACAACCCGTTCGAAGCCGGACTCGGGTTCGCGGTCGCGCTCGACTCGCCGGTGGAGTTTCTCGGCCGGAGCGCGTTGCGCGCAATCAAGGCCACGGGCGTGACCCGTCGGTTGCGGTGCGTGCGTCCAAAGGATCCCCTTGCCGTTCCGCTGGGATCAGAGCCCGTGCGCGTCGACGGCGAGATCGTGGGTCGGGTGACGAGTGGTGGCTACGGATATCGCGTCGGGAACGCCCTTGCGTTCGCGTACGTCCCCGCGGATCGCGCCGAGATCGGCCGCACGGTCGAGATCGAGATGTTTGGCACTTGGCAGCCCGCCGAGATCGTGCGCGACCCGGTGTGGGACCCCGAGGGTGACCGCATCCGCGCGTAGCCCGTACTCTCTCGTCGTCCGCATCGAAGGAGCTGTACATGGCCGGCAACTTGACGCCCGAGGAACTGCGCGAGGCGATCGCGTCGGGCGAGATCGACACCGTGCTCGTCTGCTTCCCGGATCTCCAGGGTCGGCTCATGGGCAAGCGCGTGATCGGCCACTACTTCGTCCAGCACATTCTCGATGGGGGCGGGGCGATCGAGGCGTGCAACTACTTGATCGCACTCGACGTCGACATGACTCCGCTCCCCGGATACGACTTCGCGAACTGGGCGCAGGGGTACGGCGACTTCCGCTGCGTTCCGGACATGGGCACGCTGCGGCGAATTCCGTGGATCGACGCGACGGCACTCGTGCTCTGCGATCTCGTGAACGAAGAGACGGGGGTGCCCGTCGAAGAGTCGCCGCGCCAGATTCTGCGCACCCAGCTCGCGCGGGCGGCCGAAATGGGCTTCACCATCAAGATCGGCGCGGAACTCGAGTTCTTCCTCTTCGAGAACACCTACCGCGACGCCGCGGCGCGTCGGTACACCGACCTCACGCCGCACTCCGACGTGATCGAGGACTACCACATCCTCCAAACCACTCGTGACGAGTACCTCATCCGTCAGATTCGCAACGGTATTCACAACGCCGCGATCCCTGTCGAGTTCTCGAAGGGCGAGGCGGGCAAGGGCCAGCACGAGATCAACCTGGTGTACGCCGACGCGTTGGAGATGGCCGACCGGCTCGCGATCTACAAGAATGGCGCGAAGGAGATCGCTTCGCTCAACGGCCGATCGCTCACGTTCATGGCGAAGTACTCGATGGAGGAAGTCGGCTCGTCGTGCCACCTGCATTCGAGTGTGTGGGACGCCGCGTCGGGCGCCAACCTCATGTGGTCGGATGACGCGCCGCACCACCTCTCCCCCGTGTTCAGCGGGTGGCTCGGCGGGATCGTGACGACAGGACGTGAACTCGCGTGGATGTTCGCTCACTACGTGAATTCGTACAAGCGTTACCAGCCGGACTCGTGGGCGCCGACCGCACTCGCGTGGGGTCACGACAACCGGACCTGTGGGTACCGGTTGGTGGGCCATGGTCCGGCGTACCGCGTGGAGTCGCGCATTCCGGGTGCGGACGTGAACCCGTACCTTGCGTTCTCGGGCATCATCGCGGCCGGGTTGCACGGGGTGCGCAACTCGATCGCGCCGCCGGAACAGTTCGTGGGCAACGCGTACGACGCGCCCGAGCTGGATCACGTGCCGTCGACGTTGGTCGAGGCCATCGAACTCTTCGAGCACAGCGAGGTCGCGAAAGTAGCGTTCGGTCCCGCGGTGCATCACCACTTGTTGAACACCGCGAAGCAAGAGTGGGCCACATTCAACCGGGTCGTGACCGATTGGGAACGGCAGCGCAACTTCGAGCAGATCTGATGCCAGGGCTCGTGGTTGCCGCGCCGCTCATCGCGCTGCCCGCGTACCCCATGGTGGCGGGTCGGGTCGACGGTTGGGCCGATCCGGCCGTCGCGATCCAGTCGATGTACGTGGAGGCGTTGCAGCGGGCGGGCGCGCAGGAAGCGGTGCTCGGACCGCGTCATCTGGACCATGAGGAAGCCGTCGCGATTTTGCACCGGTTCGACGGGTTGGTGCTGCCCGGCGGGGGCGATGTGAACCCGTCGCGGTACGGCCAGGACGCGGCACCCGAGACGTACGGCGTAATCGCGTTGCGCGATGAGTTCGAGTTCGCGTTGTGCTCGGCAGCACTCGAGCTGTCGCTCCCGCTGCTCGCCATCTGTCGCGGGACGCAAGTGTTGAACGTGGCGCTCGGCGGCACACTGCGCCAGCACATCACCGACTACCTCCCCGGGCACGGCAAGCCTGGGGTGGAGGGCGGCCAGAACGTGCATCCACTCTCGGTGGAGCCCGAGTCACGGCTGGGACGGGCGCTCGGCGTGGAGACCGCCAGGTGTTCGTGCCATCACCATCAAGCAGTGGATCACCTCGGCGCGGGGTTGCGCGTCACCGCGAGAGATGCGGACGGCACCATCGAAGCGATCGAGCTCGACGGTCCCGCGTGGGTGACCGGCGTGCAATGGCACCCGGAAGACACTGCGGCCGTCGATCCCGTCCAACAGAGCCTGTTCGACGCGTTCGTTGCGGTCGCCCGCCGGTAGGTCGGACCCGAGACCGAGTTACGCCGTGGGACCGGGCAGTACTCCCAGTTGCACGAGCAGTCCGGCCATGTCCCAGTAGTCGCGGTGACTCTCGACCAGCCCATCCGACGAAATGCTGCCAACCGAGATCCCGCGAAACGCCATCGGCCGACCCGTTGCCGGAATCGGTCCGACCGCGCCCGTATTCGTGCCGGTGCCGACGGTCTCGAACGCGTAGCCGCGGCCGTTCGTCTGACGGGACACGATCTCACAAGTGAGATCCGAAGACATCTCGAACGCGGCTGCACACATCGCGGCGACCCCGGCATGCCCGTCGAACACGACCGAGCTCGGGACGTCTTCATAGCGAACGCCCTCGCTCATGAAGCCGAGGAGCCGCTCCAACGCCTTGGCCCCGTCCGGGCCGCCTGCGCCGGGATGCTCGACCCACGCGTCGATGTACCCGTCGAGCCACTCCGCATCCATGTCGCCTCTTTCGTCCGCAGTTGAGATCGCACCAGTCTGCCCCGCACAGGACGCGTTCGTCTCGGTCGCCCGGCGATAGGTCGGACCCGACGGACGAGCACGAGCTGATCACGCCGACCTTCTCGGCTGACTCCTCGGGCGAGCACCCGCACCCGAGCTGGAGCTCTGGTAGCAGTTCGTCAGCCCACCCAAGTGACACGTCACTTTGAGTTACGAGCTGAGGGAAATAGCGCGGCTTCGCCTGATAGCGCACGTGTGTTCGTATATCATGCGTGTTGCACCACCACTTCCCCTGCTTCCCCGCAGAAGAATCATGGTCTCGATTTCGACTTGTGGGAGGTGCGCGTGCTGTGTGAGTTGCAACATCTCGTAGGGCACACCCGTCGCGTCGTGAGCGAGTTCGAGTTCGACTCCGCCGCGATGACCGGACCCGAGGCTCGCGCCACCGTCGAGGCATTCGTCACGTTGGAGAAGCTCGCCGTGGCCGGCAAGTTGTTGGCCGCGGGCCGGTTGGATGAGACGGGTGCGTGGGCCGATGGTGGCCATCGTGATGTCGAGGGGTTCTTGGCTGCGACGGCGGGTGTGTCGGTGGGTGCGGCACGCG